>DATBAK010000025.1 GCA_036271555.1 Acidimicrobiia bacterium | reverse complement strand
ATCGAGCACCGGCGGATCCGACCTCGACGACCACAAACCAACGGCAAGATCGAGCGATTCAACCGCACCCTCGCCGACGAATGGGCATACGCCCGCCTCTACACATCGAACCGTCAGCGAGCCCGCGCTCTTGACCGTTGGCTACACCTCTACAACCATCACCGCGGCCACACCGCCCTCGGAGGCGACCCACCCATCACCCACGCGACCAACCTCGCGGGACAACACAGCAGTGCACGTCCGGAACCAGCACGGTACGGACGCCCGCGGTCTCGGCTGCCGACCAGGCTCGTTCCACCTCGGCGAGCGGTACGGCCTGCGTCCGCACGGCGATCGCGCCCCGCCGGATCTCGTCGACCAGCGCCGGCAGCTCGGCGACGTAGGCGGCAGTGCTCACCGCGCCTTGACCGCTGCCCTGCACTCGAAGGTTGGCCGCCCGCAGCGCCGCCGAGGGCAGCTCGATCGTGGCCCCCGCGACCGCGCCGATCTGAATCCAGTCGAGGGCGCGGCTGCGGTCGGCCCTCGCCTCGAGAATCGCGACCATCGCCCGCACGGCCGGGGCACCCCAGACGTAGTCGACGACGACGTCGACATCCGCGGCCGCGGCTCCGAGCACGCTCGCGTCATCGAGCGCGACGACCTCGTCGGCGCCGAGCTCCGACAGCGCGGCGAGTCGCCCCGGATTGCGGCCCGCACCGATCACACGACCGGCACCGAGGCGTCTCGCGACCTGGATCGCCATCGACCCGGCGTTGCCGGTCGCGCCGAGCACGAGGACCGACTGTCCCGGTTGAAGCTGCACGCGCCGGCGCAGCGCGACCCACGACGACATCGCGGGATTCATCGCGGCCGCGACCTTCACGACGTCGACGCCTTCGGGCAGCGGGACCGTTCGGCGCACGTCGACGACCGCGCGCTCGGCCATCGACCCGCGCGCGTCGTCGACCGTGACGAAGTAGACGCGCCGGCCGTCGGGCAACTGTCCGACGCCGTCGATGCCCGGGACGATGGGCAACGAACCGGTGCTCGAATAGTGGCGACCCGATGCGCCGCTGCGCACCCGTGGATGGAGCCCGGCCGCGAGCACATCGACCACGACCTCGTTGGGATCGTTCGATTCCGGCGTCGCGAACCACTCGTACTTCGGTGGTGCGTCGAAGGATCGGACCACGGCGGCGCGCATCTCGAGGCTCCGTCAGTTCGTTGGTGTCACCAACTATCATGAGTGGTGCCACCAACTATTTCAAGAGGAGCACGCGATGCCGTCTGCGAACGCACCCGACCTCGGGCTGGTGGACGCGCTCGCGCAGCTCACGTTCGCGGTGCACGGCTCGTTGACGCGCGTGGCCGCCGCGCACGATGCCTCGGTCGTCCAGGCCCGCCTGCTCGGCATCCTGCGCGACCGCCAACCGACGATCAACGAGCTCGCGACCTTTCTCGACCTCGACAAGTCGAGCGTGACCGGGCTCGTCGACCGCGCCGAGGAACGCGGCCTCGTACGCCGCACGCCCTCACGCGTCGACGGCCGGCGCGTGCACGTCACCATCACCGCCGCGGGCCGGCGCCTCATCGACCGCGCAACCGCAGCCTTCGCACACGACATCGACGCGCTCGTGGCCGACCTCGGCCCGTCGCAACGGACGCGACTCTCGGAGCTCGCGACGCGCGTCGTCGCCGCCGACGCGCATCGGCGCGGTGTGATGATCTGAGTCGACATCGACCATCGCCATACCGCAATCCGCGCGCGCCGAGCCACGGCACGAGCCGCCACAGGTAGAGTCGCCTTCGTGCTCGACGTGACGACGGAGATCGTCATCGACCAGCCGCTCGCGCGTGTCGCGGGTTACACCGCGGATCCGGCGAACACGCCGGAGTGGTACGCGAACATCAAGTCGGCCGAGTGGAAGCCGGCGGCGATCGTGCAGACCGGCTCCCAGATCGATTTCGTCGCGCGGTTCCTCGGCCGAGAACTTCGCTACACGTACGAGATCGTCGAGCTCGTACCGGACGAACGGATCGTGCTGCGCACCGCGCAGGGTCCGTTTCCGATGGAGACGACGTACCGGTAGTCGGGACGCGCCGACGGCTCGACGTTGATGTCGTTGCGCAACCGGGGCGAGCCGTCCGGATTCAGTCGACTGGTCGCGCCGTTCATGGCGATCGCGGTACGCGCCCCGAACCGCAAGGACCTCCGTCGACTGAAGGCACTGCTCGAGCAGCCGTGACGTCGCGCGGCGACGCGGCGACGACCGGTTGCCGTCGGCATTGCGCCGCTACCTCGGCGTTGCCGGATAGGCCTCGAACGTTCGTCTGATCGAGGCTCGAGCTGCGCGCTCACGCGTGCGGGGTGCGGCGCCTTCCCATGCGTCGAGAGCCTTTTCGGTGCGATCCGCCCACGCGCGCAGCGTGAGCGCGTGGCTCGACAGGAAGTCGAACACGAGCGCGCGCACGTGGATCTGGTCTTGAAAGGGAGCGGTACCCGCGAGGTACTCGGCGCCCACGATGCGTCCGACGTCGAGGATTGCGTCGGCGTCGGCGCGCACCTGATCGAGCGCGGCGCCGAGTTGTTCCCTCGTGTTGAAGTCGGCGAGGAACACCCGGAGCAGGGGCTCACACTCGAGGGTCGTCGCCTTCGGCGGTGTTGCCAGCCACGCTGCCAACGCGCGACGTCCGGCGGCCGTGATGGTGTAGCTCGTACGCGCGCGGCGACCAACGAACGTCTGACGATCGCGCGCCACTCCTCGGACGACCAGCGCCTTGACCTCGGCGTAGATCTGGCTTTCGGCCCTCGGCCAGAAGAACCGCAAGTTGCGCCGCAGTTGCGTCGTGAGCTCCCACGTCGACCACTCCTCGCGCAGCGCGAGGAGTCCGAGGATCGCGTTGGCCGTGGTCGCGGTTCGCTTCGCCATATCCCTTGACAATACTCCGAGTCGGAGTATTACCTTAGATAGTCCGACTCGGAGTATCACGCGGAGGAGACGCGCGGTGGCAGTTGTGCGAACGTTCGAGGCGAAGGGCTGGACCTGCGATGAATACGACGAGCTGATGGGCGCGCTCGTGCGCCGGCTCGGTTTGCCGGCGGGCCGCTCGGCGCCCGGCGTGCTGTTCCATTGGGCCGCACAAACCGACGACGGCATGCGGGCAGTCGACGTCTACGAGTCGCGGGAGGCCGCGGATCGGCTCGTCATCGACAGCATCGGCCCGATCGCTCGAGAACTCGGTCTCGCGTTGCCCGAGATCAGCGAGAGCGAGGTCCACAGCTATCTCACGTCTTGATGGTCAGGACCGAGACGTGCGTATGCCGGCGAGCACGATCTCCAAGAGGAAGGCGTAGCGCTCGGGCGGCGCGACTCCCGGGAGCACGATTCCGCGCACGAGTTGCAAGAGGTCGGTCTCGGTCACGTCTGCGCGTACCGCGCCGGCCCCGCGCGCGGGGTCGAGCACGATCGTGGCCGCGTCGAGCACGCGGCGACGCGAGTCGGTGCGCAATTCGGGTCGCGCATCGAACGCGGCGCTGAGCTCGGCGAGCATCTGGCGCTTGGCGTGCGCGTGGCTCACGTAGTCGTGCAACCACGACACAAGCGCGTCCCAAGGTTCCTGCTCGGCGTGATGCCGTTCGGCCAAGGTGCGAAGCTCGGCGAGGTCGTCTTGGTAGATCGCCTCGACGAGCGCGGAGCGGCTCGGCCAGTTCCGGTACATCGTCCCGACTCCGACGCCGGCCGCGCGCGCGATCTGCTCCATCGACGGATCGCCGTCGGGTGTCGCGAACAGCGCCCGGGCCGCGTCGAACACCCGCTGCCGGTTGCGACGGGCGTCGGCCCGCATCGGCCTCGATCCGGCATCCCCCGCCGCCGTCGGAACGGCCGACTCCAGTGATTGGGACGATTCCCCGACCATCGCGGCCCCCGCGCCCTCGGAGTTGCTAACCGGAATCATCTTCCGTATAGTACCGGAGGGGCATTCCACTTAGCAAGGAAGAGGTAGACGTCGTGCAGGAATCCGCAACCGGTATGCCCGCCGGGACCGAGACGGTCGCGCCGGACCCGCGCCGCTGGATCACTCTCGCCATCATGCTGATGGCGGCGCTCATCGCGGCGCTCGACAGCACGGTCCTGAACGTCGCGATCCCCACGATCCTGCACGACTTCCACACCACGCTCCCGAGCCTGCAGTGGGTGATCACGGGCTACAGCCTCACGTTCGCGGCGCTGCTCATCATCAGCGGGAGGCTCGGCGACATCTTCGGCGCGCGCCGGATGTTCATCATCGGCGCCGCGCTGTTCGCGCTCGGGTCGCTCATCGCGTCGCTGTCGACCGGCGTGCCGTCGCTCGTGCTCGGCGAGGCGATCATCGAAGGCATCGGCGCGTCGCTCATGCTCCCCGCGACGTTGAGCGTCATGTCGGGAACGTTCAGCGGCCACGAACGCGCGACCGCGTTCTCCGCGTGGGGCGCGGTGCTCGGCGCCGCGGTCGCGTTCGGTCCGATGCTCGGCGGGTTCCTCACCACCAACTACTCCTGGCGCTGGGCCTTTCGCATCAACGTGATCGTCGCGCCCATCGCGATCCTCGGCGCGCTGCTCTTCGTGCGACCCTCACCGCGCGCGGAGCATCGCGAGCGGATCGACGTCCCGGGCGCGCTGCTGATCGCGTCAGGCATGTTCATGCTCGTCTTCGGTATCAGCGAAGGCGAGACCTACGGCTGGTTCGCGGCAAAGAAGTCGCTCGTTGTTCTCGGCGCATCGGTCTGGCGCACGTCGATGCCGGTGTCCATCGTCCCGGTCGCGTTCGTGCTGGCGGCCGGTTTGCTCTTCACGTTCCACCGCGTGGAGCGCGCCAAGGAGCGCACGCACCGCAGTCCGCTGTTCGCGTTCTCCAACCTCGAGCGGCCGGCGTTCCGCTTCGGAACGACGACCCTGCTGCTCATGGCGATGGGGCAGGTCGCGTTCCTCCTCGTGATGTCGGTCGTACTGCAAGACGGTCGCGGCCTGTCGGCGATCGAAACCGGGCTGTGGCTCGTGCCGTCGGGTGTCGCGATCGTGGCGGGCTCGCAACTCGGGAACTGGATGACCCGGCGGATCGGCACGACCAACGTGGTGCGCGCCGGACTGTGCCTCGTCGCAACGGGCCTCGCCGCGTGTGCCGTCGCGCTCACGCCGAGCCTCGCGTTCGCGGCACTGCTTCCCGGCTTCGTGCTGCTCGGCGTCGGGATCGGCTTCGCCGGATCGCAGCTCAACAACGTGATCCTCTCCGATGTCCCCGCCGATCGCGCCGGCGCGGCAAGCGGTGCGAACACCACGGTGCGCATGATCGGCGCGTCGCTCGGCATCGCGATCATCAGCGCGATGCTCACGACGCAGAGTCACCACGCCGCCATCGTGTCCGGCGCGCACGCGCCGCTGATCTTCGCGGCCGTCGTCGTCTATCTCGCGTTCGCGCTGTCGTTCCGTATTCCACAGGTCGGTCCGCGCGGCAGCCGTCAGAGCGACCTCGTCGACGATCCCGACCTCGAGCTCGCGTTCCTCGACGCCGAGCTCACCGCCTGAGCGCGACGGCGAGGAATCGGCGACGGGTTACGGGATGTGCAGGCCGGACACGGCGCGGGCGACGACGAGACGCTGGATCTCCGACGTCCCTTCGAAGATCGTGTAGATCTTCGAGTCGCGGTGCCAGCGCTCGACCGGGTGGTCCTTCACGTAGCCGGCACCGCCGAGGATTTGGATCGCTTCGTCGGTCACGCGCACCGCGGTCTCGCCCGCGTACAGCTTCGACATGCTGCCTTCGCCGGCCTCGAAGTGCTTGCCGGTCGCGCTCATCCAGCACGCGCGGTACACGAGCAATCGGGCCGCGTCGATCTGCATCCGCATGTCGGCAAGCTTGAACGCGATCGCCTGGTTCATGATGATCGGGCGACCGAACGCCTGCCGTTCCTTCGCGTAATCGAGCGCGTACTCGTACGCGGCGCGCGCGATGCCGAGCGCCTGCGCGCCAACCAACGGGCGCGACGCCTCGAACGTGCTCATCGCGGCCTGCACGCGCGAGCTCTTGCCCTCGCGCGCCCGCGCCATGCGATCGTCGAGCTTCTCCTTACCGCCGAGCAGGCAGCGCCCGGGGACGCGCACGTCGTCGAGCACGACCTCGGCGGTGTGCGACGCGCGAATGCCCATCTTCGAGAACTTCTGGCCCATCGTCAGGCCCTTCGTGCCCGGCGGGACGACGAAGCTCGCGTGACCACGGCTCTTGAGCTCGGGATCGACGGCCGCGACGACGACGTGCACGCACGGCACGTGCGTGATGCCGCCGTTCGTGATCCACGTCTTCGTGCCGTTGAGCACCCACTCGTCGGTCTTCTCGTCGTACTCCGCACGCGTGCGCAGCGACGAGACATCGGAACCCGCGTCGGGCTCGCTCACCGCGAACGCGGCGACGTGGAGATCCTCGGGGGTACCGAAGCACTCGGGCAGCCACTCCCCGATCTGCTCGGGCGTGCCGTTGCCGACGATGCCGGAGACACCGAGCGTCGTGCCGAAGATCGCGAGCGCGATGCCGGCGTCACCCCAGCAGAGCTCTTCGGAGATCATCGGGAACGTGATGCCGGTCGGGTCGCCGAAGGCGTTCGCGATGAAGTCCATCGAGTACAGCCCGATGTTCGCGGCCTCCTGGATGACCGGCCACGGGGTCTCCTCGCGCTCGTCCCACTCCGCAGCCACCGGCCGCACGACGTCCGAGGCGAAGTCGTGCACCCACTTCTGGAGTTGGAGCTGGTCGTCGTTGAGCTCGAGCGAGAAGTCCGCCACGGTCGCCTCCACGGGCGCGGTCGCAGCCCGGCACGAAAAGTTACTGACGAGTAACCACTCTACTCCGGGCCCCCGGCGGGGCAAGACTGAGCGGGTCAAGTTTTCCCGGACCCGTGCCGATCCGGCCTCGTACGACGAGCAGGGGGAACTCTCATTCGCACTTCGACGCGCCGGGCCATCGCCGCCGGCCTGACCTTTCTCGCACTCAGCACCGGCTCGTTCGTCACCGCCACCGCGGCCGTCGCCGACGGCGGGGGCAACGGCGTGCCGGAGTTCCGGCACATCCACTTCCCCGTGCAGGAGCACGTCGACTACACGGACACGTTCGGCGATTGCCGCGACGGCTGCACGCGCCGCCACCTCGGCAACGACCTCATCGGCTCGCGCCTCTTCCACGAGCTCGCCGCGGTCGACGGCACCGTCACGTGGATGGTGCAGGACGCGAGCGGCACCGGCGGCAACTGGCTCGAGATCACCGACGCGCAGGGCTGGCACTACAACTACGGGCACATCAACAACGACACGCCCGGCACCGACGACGGCGCGAACCCGCCGCAATGGCGCTTCGCACCCGGCATCGAGATCGGCGCGCACGTGCACGCGGGACAGTTCGTCGCGTACATGGGCGACAGCGGCAACGCGGAGACGAGCGTGCCGCACCTGCACTTCGAGATCCGTCATCCGGATCACACCGCGATCGACCCGTACCTGTCGCTGCGACTCTCGCAAGGTCTGACCGCGGGCAACCAGTGCCGCTATCCGTCGCTCCCCGAGCAGCACCCGACCACTGCATCGGCGTCGGGCTACTGGGCGACGACCGGCGCCGGCGCGGTCTACTCGTTCGGTGCCGCGCACTACTACGGCGGCATGGCGTCGCGTCATCTCAACGCCGCGATCACCGGCATGACCGCACGCACGACGGGCAACGGCTATTGGCTGCTCGGTCGCGACGGCGGCATCTTCAGCTTCGGTGACGCGCCCTTCTACGGCTCGACCGGCGCGATGCACCTCAACGCGCCCGTCATCGGCATGGCCGCGACGCCGACCGGCCACGGCTACTGGCTGCTCGCGTCCGACGGTGGCGTGTTCAGCTTCGGCGACGCGCGGTTCGAGGGCTCGACGGGCGCGATGCACCTCAACGCGCCCGTCATCGGCATGGCCGCGACGCCGACGGGCCACGGCTACTGGCTGTACGCGTCGGACGGCGGCGTCTTCAGCTTCGGCGACGCGCACTTCTTCGGCTCGACCGGTGGCCTGACCCTCGCGCATCCGATCGTGCGCGTCGCGGTGACGCCCGACGGCGACGGCTACTGGCTCGTGACGTCCGACGGCACCGTGCACCCGTTCGGCGCGGCTGCGAACTACGGCTCGCTCTCGAACCTCGGGTTCTGCAGCTCGCTGCCGGTCGTGTCGATCGGCGCGTCACAGACCGGCCACGGCTATTGGCTGCTCCAGACCGACGGCAGCATTCGCGTGTTCGGCGACGCGGAGATGTATGGCGACGCAAGCCCGTACCACGCGTCGACCGTCGCCCTCGCAGTGAAGCCGTAGTGCCGCACTAAGGTCCGCCGCCGTGGCAGGCGGCTTCTCGGGCACCGTCGCGATCGCAGGGATCGCGGAGACCGCGTACGAGCGGCCGTCCGACAAGTTGCCGGTCGAGCTCATGCTCGACGCGGCCGCCGGCGCGATCGCGGACGCGGGACTCACGCCGCAGGACATCGACGGCATCGTGCCGCCGCCCGGATACACGACGGTCGAAGAGCTCGCCGCGAACCTCGGCGTTCCCGACGTGCGCTACTCGTCGACCGCGCACATGGGCGGCGCGAGCTCGTGCGCAGGCATCGTGCACGCGGCAACCGCAGTCGCCGCGGGCGTCGCCGACACCGTGCTCGTCGTCGTGGGATGGAACGGGTATTCGGCGTTCCGTGCCCGCCCGGGCGCGCGCCGGCCGCGCAAGGGCATCGACGGCTCGGCAGTGGCCGACACGATCGTCGACTTCTACCTGCCGTACGGCGCGCGCGCCGCCGCGCAGTTCTACGGCTGGATCGCGACCCGTCATCAGCAGCTCTACGGCACGCTGCCCACCGACACCGGCACGATCGCGCTCACGTGCCGCGAGCACGCGCACCTCAACGACAAGGCGGTGATGCGCGGCCGGCAGTTGACCATGGACGACTACCTCGCGTCGCCGTGGGTGTCGGAGCCGTTCCGCCTCTTCGACTGCTGTCTCGAGACCGACTGCGCGGCCGCGGTGATCGTGACGTCGGCCGAGCGCGCGCGTGATCTGAAGCAACGACCGGTCGTGGTGCTCGGTGGTGCCGAGGGCCATCCCGCGCCCGCCGACGACATCGCGAACCGCGCCGACCTCTTCCACATCGGCCTGACCGATGCCGCGCCGCGCGCGTTCGCGATGGCCGAGGTCGAGGCGCGCGACGTCGACTTCCTCGAGATCTACGACTGCTTCACGTACGTCGTGCTGCTGCAGCTCGAGGCGCTCGGGCTGTGCGGTCGCGGCGAGGCCGGACCATTCGTGCGCGACGGCCACCTGTCGCTCGGCGGCCGCACGCCGCTCAACACGCACGGCGGCCTGCTTTCGCAGGGACACATGTGGGGCATGAACCACGTCGTCGAGGCGAGCCGGCAGCTGCGCGGCACCGCCGGCGCGGCGCAGGTCGACGGGGCCGAGCTCGGCGTCGTCACCGGGTGGGGCGACTTCGGTGACGGAAGCATCCTCGTCCTGGGACGCGACCGGTGAGCGACAAACTCATCCCGCAGCCCGAGGGCCTCAACGCGGAGTTCTACGCGCACTGCGCGGCGGGCGAGCTCCGTTTCCAGCGCTGCACCGCGTGCGCGACCTGGCGGCACCCTCCACGCGCCCGCTGCGGCGCGTGCGGATCGGACGGGTGGGAGTGGGCGCTCGCGTCGGGACGCGGCCGCATCTTCTCGTGGACCATCACGCACCGGGCCATCGATCCCGGCTTCGCCGACGAGGTTCCCTATGCGATCGTCGTCGCGGAGATGGAAGAAGGGCCGCGTCTCGTCGGCAACCTGCGCGGCCTCGCGCCGGACGAGCTCGAGCTCGACTTGCCCATCGAGGTCGTGTTCGAACCGGTCGCCGACGGCGTCGCGCTCACACACTTCGCGAGTCGCGTCGACTGATGGAAGTGTGGGAGCTCGTCGCGCGCGAAGAGATCCGCGAGACGCTGGCGCGCTATCACCACGCGGGCGATGCGGGTCGGTTCGAGGAGATGGCTGCGCTCTTCGCGGTCGACGGCGTGCTCGAGATCAAGGGCGAGCAGACCGTCGACGGGCGCGCCGCGATCATCGAGTTCCTCACGGGCGTGAACCGCGACGTCGTCGCCTTGAGCGACGTCCCGATGCTGCGCCACTACTCGACGAACCTCACGATCACCGTCTCGTCGCCGAGCGCGGCGACGGCCGCGAGCGCGTTCCTCGTGCTGTCGGAATCAGGGCTCGACCATTGGGGCCGGTACCGAGACCGCCTCGTCCCCGCCGACGGCGGGTGGCGCTTCGCGCACCGGCTCGTGCGTACCGACGGGTACGCGCCCGGCGGTTGGGCGATCCGACGGCAGAGGGCTTGACTGCACCGGGTCAATACTTGCTATACTGCACATGCGATCGGTACCACCCCCTGCCGTCTTCAACCCGTCTGGCAGCGGTCGGTCGCACGGCCCGCCGAGCACCCCCAAGCTCTCGGCGGGCCCTTTTCTTGTTGGTCGCACTCGCTGCGCTCGCCGCTCCTGACGCCTCAGGTCCGACCCGGACGGGCCGCACAGCGACCCGCCCCTTCCTGCGGGAACCGACGCTCGCCGCTCCTGACGCCTCAGGTCCGACCCGGACGGGCCGCACAGCGAGCCGCCCCTTCCTGCGGGAACCAACGCTCGGCTTTGTTGGTCGCACTCGCTGCGCTCGCCGCTCCTGACGCCTTCAGGCCTTCAGGTGCTCCAGCCGAGCTTCCAGGCGTCGTCGGGGCGCTCGCCGGCCGCGGCCGCGAAGGCCTCGAAGCCGGACACGAGCTCGGCCCGCCGAGCCGGTGACAGCGCGGCGACGACCGCCTGGATCTCCTCGCGCCGGCGAACGGTCACCTTGCGGACCAGCGCCCGACCGCGCGCACTGAGCACGACGGTCACCTCGCGCCGGCTCTCACGCGAAGTCGCGCGCTCGATGTGCCCCAGCGCGAGCAGGCGATCGCAGAGGCGGGTCGCGGTCGACGGGTGGATCGCGAGCAGCTCGGCCAGACCCCCCACGTTCTGAGGCCCGTGCTGCGCGAGCAGGACGAGCGCCCGGAACTGGGGCAACGTGATCGCGACCGGTTCCAGCGACCGGACCGCGACGCCGACCAGCGCCCGGGAAGCAAGGAGCACGGCGTCCGTCGCGGCGTCGAGGGAGTCGGTCGCGGATGAGTCCGAAGCCATCTCGGACGCGGTCCGTGGAGCCATGTGTTGCACCTTAGCAACTGTTGGCCTCTTCGCCATGCCGTCGGCCGGGTGCCGAGTGCGCACCTCGGCGACTCGACGGGTTCGCTCGAAAAGCCTCTGACCAGGCGCGACGACCTCGTCACAAGTCGCGCGCAGGGCGGATCGCGCCTCAAATCCGGCCTGGCGACGCCGATGTGAAGGGGTGGAGCCCAGCCGAGACGCGCCTCCCGTGGCGCCTGATGACGACGGGCCCCACCGCGTCGCTCGGTCACGCGCGCCGCTGGGGTGGGTGCTCGTGCTGTCGCTCGTCATCGCGGCGGGCGCGATCGCGACCTATCTCGGCGCGGCCCGGAACCTGACGACGACCGGCGTCGCGCTCCACATCCCGTGGCTGCTGTTCGCGGTCGCGTACGCGGCGTCGGAGTTCACGATCGTCCACATCGAGTTCCGACGCGACGCGCACTCGGTGTCACTCAACGAGATCCCGCTCGTCGTCGCGCTCGTGTTCGCGAGCCCCGGTCACCTGCTGCTCGCGCACCTCATCGGCGCGGGCGCGGTGCTGATCCTCCACCGTCGTCAGGCGCTGCTGAAGCTCGTCTTCAACCTGAGTCATTTCGTGCTCGAGGACTGCGTCGCGATCGTGGTGTTCCACGCACTCCTCGGCGGACCGGTGCGCATCGGACCGTCGCTGTGGGCCGCGGCCGTCGTCGCCGCGATCGCCGCCGCGATCGTCAGCGTCGTGACCGTCAGCGTCGTCATCTGGATCCACCAGAAGCGCGTGACGATCGGCCAACTGCGCGCGGTGCTGGGCGTCGCGCTGCTCGGCGCCGCGTTCAACGCGTGCGTCGGCCTCGTCGCCGTCACCGTCCTCTGGGCCGACGGGCGCGGCGCGATCCTGCTCGCCGCGATCGGCCTCATCCTCTGCTTCGCTTACCGCGAGTACGCGTCGCTGCGGCAGCGGCACGCGAGCTTGGAGCTCCTCTACGAGTTCACGCAGGCCGTGCGCGGCTCGGGCGATGCCGAGCAGATCGTCACCGACGTGCTCGCACAGGCGCGGCAGATGCTGCGCTCGGAGATCGCGGAGCTCGCGATCCTGCCGAACGGCGACAACCAGGGCATCGACTGGCTCCTGCTCGAAGGCGACTCCGAGGTGCCGCGCCGAACGGTCGAGCCGATGCTCCACCCGTCGCTCGCCGCACTCGTCGAGAGCGGACGTCTTGTCGTCGGAGCGAAGGGCACGCGCGATCCTCGGGTGCGCGCGCACCTCGCGCAGCGGGACCAGCGCGACTGCATCGTCGCCCCGCTCATCGCCGACGACAAGCTCATCGGCGTTCTCGCCGTCGCCAACCGGCTCGGCGACGTCACCAGCTTCGACGAGCAGGACGGCCGCCTGTTCGAGACGATCGCCGCGCATACGAGCGTCACGCTGCAGAACGCGCGCCTCGTCGACCGGCTCCGGCACGAGGCGCTGCACGACAACCTCACCGGACTGCCCAACCGGGTGCTGTTCCTCCAGCGGCTCGCCGACTCGCTCGCGCGCCAGCGACCGACGGATCC
>DATBAK010000024.1 GCA_036271555.1 Acidimicrobiia bacterium | reverse complement strand
GGCGTGACGTCGAGATCGCGGACGCGCGGATCGTCGGGCAACACCGGCTGAAATGGCGACGGCGCGCGCCGGGCGCGGCGCCGTTGATCGAGGATGTGAGCGACGGAGTGGGCCGCGAAGGCGCCGCGCGTGTGGGCCTCGGCGAGGGCGACCTCGAGCTCGCCCGGGCCGTGTTGCTCGAGCAGGTGCAGGAGGCGCGTGGTCGTCCCGCCGAGGTGGCCGCCGTGGCGCGCGACCTCGCCGAGGAATGCGGTCGCGCTCGGGCAGGCGGCGGCGAGTCGGTTGCGGCCGCGGTGCTCGCGGGCATGCCGCTTGTCCTGCGCGAGCCCGGCGAGGTGATGCTCGGCTTCGATCTGCTGGCCGCGCTCGAACGAGCGCGCGTGGCGCGCGACCTCGACCGTGCCATCGAGGACGCGGACGAGCGAGTCGGACGCGACGAGCGTGAGCGGCTTGCGCACGAGCGTGTGCGGGATGGAGTAGTCGTTGGCGTCGAAGCGGAGATAGGGCGACTTGCCCGAGGCGACGGCGCGCACGAGGTCGCAAGGGAACGGATGCGCCGGGAGCGACAAGAGACGCGGTCGCTCCTCGGCGAGAGCCGCGCCGACGAGGCGCTTCTCGACGTCGCGTGGCACGACGCGGGCGTGCGCGATGTCGACGATCCAGCGGTCGAGCTGTCGGTTGAGATCGGCGACGGAGCCGAACCCGCGCGCGGCGAAGAACGACTCGCGGAGGTAGCGAATGGCCCGCTCGACGCGCCCCTTCTCGTTGCCGCGCGCGACCGCGACGGGCTGCGGCGCAAAGTGGTAATGGCCCGCGAGCTCGAGGAGGCGCGGGTGGAATCGGATCACCTCCCCCGCGCGCTCGAGGACAGCCGTCTTGAGGTTGTCGTAGAGCAGGGCGCGCGGCACGCCGCCGAACGCCTCGAATGCGGCGAGGTGGCAGCGGAGGAAGCTCTCGAGCGTCTGGTCGAGCACGAACCGCGCGAAGATCGCGCGCGACCACGACAGCACCATCACGAAGCACGAGAGCGAGCGCTTCGCGCGGCCGATGGTGACCGACCCGAACGAGCCCCAGTCCACCTGGCCCTGCTCACCCGGCAGGGTCGTGAGGCGGAAGAACGCCTCGTGCCTCGAGACGGGTCGCACGCGGCCGACGAAGCGACGAAGCGGCCAGACCGAGCCTGCATATCCACGGTGGCGGATCATCTCGAGCAGACGCGTGGCGCGCAGGCGCGGGTGCGTTTCGAGGGTCGCCGTGACGAACGACTTGAAGGGGTCGAGCGCCGAGACGGAGGCACGGTGGGCGACGTTGACGAAGCGCTGGGGCTCAATCGCGAGCTCCACCGTGTCGCGGTGGACGCCGAGCTCGGCGGCGATCGTGCCGATCTTCCAGTGCTCGGCGAAGAAGAGACGGCGCATGCGCGAGCGCAGCTCGGGCGTGATCATCGCGCCACCTCGAACATCACGAGCTGGCGCAGATCCGCGAACGTGCCGACGCCGGGCACGTCACGGTGACGACGGCGGCGGTCGAGCGCGGGGACCCAGTCGAGGG
>DATBAK010000023.1 GCA_036271555.1 Acidimicrobiia bacterium | reverse complement strand
CGGCGCACGCGAGATCCCGAGGACATCGACATCTCCTGGGACATCGACGCGTTCCACTTCGACCTGCCGCTGATCGGCGCGGCGATGGACGGTGTCGTCTCCCCGAAGATCGCGATCGAGGTCGGCCAGCTCGGCGGCATGGCGTGCCTGAACCTCGAGGGACTGTGGACCAGGTACGAGGATCTCGACCCGATCTTCGACGAGATCGCGTCGCTTGATCCGGAGAAGGCCACCCGCCGGATGCAGGAGCTCTACAACGAGCCGATCAAGGAAGAGCTGATCGGCGCGCGCATCCGTGAGATCAAGGACGCGGGCGTCACCGCGTGCGCGTCGCTCACCCCGCAGCGGGTCGAGCAGTACGCGAAGCACATCCTCGAGGCCGAGCTCGACATCTTCGTCGTGCAGGGCACGGTCGTCTCCGCCGAGCACGTCTCGAAGGACGAAGCGCGCCAGCCGCTGAACCTCAAGCGCTTCATCCGTGAGTTCGACCTGCCGGTGATCGTCGGCGGCTGCGCGTCGTACAGCACCGCGCTGCACCTCATGCGCACCGGCGCGGTGGGCGTGCTCGTCGGGGTCGGTCCGGGGCACGCGTGCACGACGCGCGGCGTGCTCGGCATCGGCGTCCCGCAGGCGACCGCCATCGCCGACGCCGCGGGTGCGCGCATCCGTCACCTCGACGAGACCGGTGTGTACGTGCACGTCATCGCCGACGGTGGCATGCGCACCGGTGGCGACATCGCCAAGGCGATCGCGTGCGGCGCGGACGCGGTGATGATCGGGTCGCCGCTCGCGGGGGCGTACGAGTCGCCGGGCCGCGGCTACCACTGGGGCATGGCGACCTTCCACCCGACGCTGCCGCGCGGTGCGCGCGTCCACGCGGGGCGCAAGGCGACGCTCGCCGAGATCCTCGTCGGGCCCGCACACGAGAACGACGGCACGCTCAACCTGTTCGGCGCGCTGCGTACGTCGATGGCGACGACCGGCTACGAGACGGTCAAGGAGTTCCAGAAGGCCGAGGTCATGGTCGCGCCGGGTCTCCAGACCGAGGGCAAGTCGCTGCAGCGCGCGCAGGGCGTCGGCATGGGGAACAAGTAAGACGGGCGTGAGTCACCCGCACTCGCTTCGACTCCCAATCCGCGTGTGGAGCGGCGAGCGGGCGCGGGACGGGTATCCCGGCCCGCAGCGAGTGCGACCATGAGTGACGTCGGTCCCGTCCTCGTCGTCGACTTCGGAGCCCAGTACGCGCAGCTGATCGCGAGACGAGTGCGCGACGCGCACGTCTACTCGGAGATCGTGCCGCGATCGATGCCGGTCGCGGAGATGCTCGAGCGCAAGCCCGCGGCGATCATCCTCAGCGGTGGCCCCGCGTCCGTGCACGTCGACGGCGCGCCGACGATCGACCCGTCGATCTACGAGGCCGGCGTTCCCGTGCTCGGCATCTGTTACGGCGCGCAATTGCTCGCGCTGCAGCTCGGTGGCGAGGTCGCGAAGACCGGACGGGGCGAGTACGGGCGCACCGACCTGCGCGTGAACGGGGCTCGCGGCCTCTTCCACGACCAGCCGCTCGAGCAGGTCGTGTGGATGAGCCACTTCGACACTTTGACGGCGGCACCGCCCGGGTTCACGGTGCTCGCGTCGACCGACGCGACGCCCGTCGCCGCGCTCGCCGACCCCGAACGCGCGCTCTACGGCGTGCAGTTCCATCCCGAGGTCGCGCACACCGAGCGCGGGCAGGACATCCTCAAAGCCTTCCTGCACGATGTCGCCGGCTGCCCTCCGACGTGGACGAACGTCTCGATCATCGAGCAGGGCGTCGCCGAGGTGCGCGCGCAGGTCGGCAAGGAGCGCGTGATCTGTGGGCTGTCGGGCGGCGTCGACTCCGCGGTCGCGGCCGCGCTCGTGCACAAAGCCGTCGGCGACCAGCTCACGTGCGTGTTCGTCGACACCGGCCTGATGCGGCAGAACGAGGCCGAGCAGGTCGAGGAGACGTTCCGCAAGCAGTTCAACATCGACCTCGTACACGTGAAGGCGGCCGACCGCTTCCTTGCCGCGCTCGACGACGTCATCGACCCCGAGCGCAAGCGCAAGATCATCGGCGAGCTGTTCATCCGAGTGTTCGAGGAAGCGGCCCGCGATCTCGCCGACACGGGCGCGCCGGCGCGCTTCCTCGTGCAGGGCACGCTCTATCCCGACATCGTCGAGTCCGGTGGCGGCGACAACGCGAACATCAAGTCGCACCACAACGTCGGCGGTCTCCCCGACGACATGGACTTCGAGCTCGTCGAGCCGCTGCGGCACCTGTTCAAGGACGAGGTGCGCGCGGTCGGCGAGGAGCTCGGTCTGCCCGAGGAGATCGTGTGGCGCCAGCCGTTCCCCGGTCCCGGGCTCGCGGTGCGCATCATCGGCACGATCACTCCCGAGCGCATCGCGATCCTGCAGGGCGCCGACGCGATCGTCGTCGAGGAGATCAAGCGCGCCGGCCTCTACCGCGAGATCTGGCAGAGCTTTGCGGTGCTGCCCGCGGTCCGCACCGTCGGCGTGATGGGCGACGACCGCACGTACGCGTACCCGATCGTCATCCGCGCGGTCACGTCCGAAGACGCGATGACCGCCGACTGGGCGCGCCTGCCGTACGAAGTGCTGGAGCGGATCGCGTCGCGTGTGATCAACGAGGTCCCGGGCGTCAACCGCGTCGCCTACGACATCACCTCGAAGCCTCCGGGCACGATCGAATGGGAGTGAGCGGCTCGTCGCTCCACGAGATTGCGTGCGCGCTCGTCGCGCCGGGCAAGGGCATCCTCGCCGCCGACGAGAGCGGCGGCACGATCAAGAAGCGCTTCGACTCGATCGGGGTGGAGTCGACCGAGGACCGGCGGCGCGCGTACCGGGAGATGTTGTTCACGACCGCGGGCGCGGCGGAGTTCGTGAGCGGGGTGATCCTGTACGACGAGACGATCCGGCAGTCGGCTTCCGACGGTCGCACGCTCGTACAGGTGTTGGTCGACCAAGGGATCATGCCGGGCATCAAGGTCGACGCGGGTGCGAAGCCGCTGGCCGGCGCCGACGGCGAGCTCGTCACCGAAGGCCTCGACGGGCTGCGTGAGCGGCTGACCGAGTACGTCGCGCTGGGCGCGCGGTTCGCGAAGTGGCGCGCGGTGATCACGATCGGCGACTCGATCCCGAGCCCGTACTGCATCGCGGTGAACGCGCACGCGCTGGCGCGGTACGCGGCGCTGTGCCAGGAAGCAGGGCTCGTGCCGATCGTCGAGCCCGAGGTGTTGATGGACGGCGCGCACGATCTCGCGCGGTGCTCGGCCGTGACCGAGGCGACGCTGCACGCGGTGTTCTCGGCGCTGTACGAGCAGCGGGTCGCGCTCGACGGGATGCTGCTGAAGCCGAACATGGTCGTGTCGGGATCGACGGGTGCCGTGCAGGCGTCGGTCGACGAGGTCGCGGACGCGACGCTCGGTGTGTTTCGCGCGACCGTGCCCGCGGCGGTGCCGGGCATCGTGTTCCTCTCGGGCGGTCAGAGCGACGAGGACGCGACCGCGCACCTCGACGCGATGAACCGGCGGGGTCCGCATCCGTGGGAGCTGTCGTTCTCGTACGGGCGTGCGTTGCAGGCCCCGGCGCTTTCGGCGTGGGGTGGCTCCGACGCGCACGCGGCCGACGGCCAGGCCGCGTATCTCAAGCGCGCGCGTCTCAACGGCGCAGCGCGGCGCGGTGCGTATACGCCGCAGTTGGAGCAAACCGCCTGAACTGCGCCAAATCTCAGCGTCGGTACGGGTGATCCTCAGGGACGCGGTTTAGGGTGCGCCCATGAGGGCGCTCGTGCAGAGGGTGACCGAGGCGCGCGTCACGGTCGACGGCGACGCGGTCGGCGAGATCGGCACCGGTTTGCTCGTGTTCGTGGGCGTCACGCACGACGACACGCGCGCGATCGCGTCGCGGCTCGCGGACAAAGTAGGGAATCTGAGAGTCTTCGACGACGACTCGGGGATGATGAACCGGACCCTGCTCGACGTCGACGGTGAGGCGCTCGTGGTGAGTCAGTTCACGCTCTACGGCGACACCGCGCGCGGCCGGCGGCCGAGCTGGGTCGCGGCCGCGAAGGCGGAGGTTGCGGAATCGTTGTGCAACGCGTTTGCGTCCGACCTGGAAGATGTCGGCGTGCGGGTCAAGAGCGGTCGGTTCCGGGCCGACATGCAGGTGGCGCTCGTCAACGACGGACCGGTGACGCTGATGCTCGAGCTGGCGGCCGCGCCGTGAACGACGACCTCCTCGAGCCTCCCGACCTGGCCGCGATCGCCGGCGTGCACGAGCCCGACATCCTGCGGCTCGAGTCGTCGAACAGCATCTGGTTGTTCGACCGCGAGCGCATGCGCTTCCGGCGCGTGCCGCGCGGCACCGACCCCGACAGCCCGTCGTCACCGCACGACTGGCAGGCCTACTTCGGGCTCGAGGTCGAACCCGACACCGGCGCGTTCACGGTCGCGCTGAACGAGGACGGGACGCGCCGCCTGCGCGCCGTTCGCGTCGAGGCGCCGACGCGCGACGACCGCACCACCGAGGTCGCGATCCACACCGACCCCGAACCCGTATAACTGTCACACCGGGTTTGTAGGTTCTCGCGCAGCTTCCCCTGCTCGGTCGGCCGGCTCGTTTGACGAGCCGTGAATACCGCTCAGAGGGATTCAATGCTCGCCAACGCGGCGCTCGCCGTTCTCACGACCCTCAGTCGGCCCACGCTCGGCGTGTTTCGCGGCGTCGACGCGGTGGCGGGAGACGTGAACCGGAACCAGTTGCTCGCGTTCGCAGCGGCCGGCGTGATCGTGCGTAAGCTCCCGGACGTCTACCGGATGACGGTCGTCACCACGAGCGCAGAGCAGCGGCTCGTCGCCGCGTTGCTCTGGGCCGGCCAGGACGCCGTCGCGGCCGCGAGGTCGGCGGCCGAGATGTACGGCATCGAGGGAGTCCGCGCCCCGCGCCCCGAGATCGTCGTCCCGTCATCGCGATTCCTGCGCAGCCCGACGGTGAGCGTCGAGCGCCACCAGAACTTCGACGAGCTCATGGTGAGAACACACCGCGGCATGCGAGTGACCGGCGTCGAGGCGACCGTCGTGGCGCTCGCTTCATTGCTCGAAGCGGAAGCCTTCGAGATCGCGTGCGAAGACGCCCGTCGTCGGCGACTCACGACGGTCCCTGCACTGCGCGCGTATCTGGAGCGGTTTGCGCGTCGTCGCATGCCCGGTGTGCGAGTGACCCGCGCGCTCCTCGACGGCCTGGATCCGATCCATCCCGCGCGCTCGACGTTGGAGGTGAAGACACGCCGGTTGCTCGTCGCGCACGGCATCACCGACTTCGTTCGCGAGTTCCCGCTCACCTGGAACGGTCGCACGTACCTCTACGACTTCGGTTTCGCGTCTCGGCGTGCGATCCTCGAGACGAACGGTCGGCGCTGGCACGACGACCCGGCCGACTACGAGCACGACCACGAGAAGTGGAGCGTTCCCGGTCGGCTCGGCTACCGCATCGTCCTCGCGACGTGGACGAAGGTCACGCGCGATCCGCACGCGTTGCTCGCCGAGCTGACGGCGACGTTGGCGGCATGAACACGAACGTGTGTGCGGTCCGATGTCAGTGGGCACCGGTACGATGGGCAGCACATGAACGAGCCCGCGCGCACGCTCTGGGGTCCCGAATCGCTCGCTTCGTCCGAGACGCGCGCGCCCGAGCCGCCGCCCGAAGCCGAGGCCCCGCGGCCGCCTCGGCGCAAGATCCATCTCGATCTCGAGGGTCTGAATCCCGCGCAGCACGAGGCGGTGACGTTGCCCGTCGGCCCGGTGCTCGTGATCGCGGGCGCGGGCTCGGGCAAGACACGCGTGCTCACGCACCGGCTCGCGTACTTGATGGCCGAGCGCGACGCTTCGCCGTTCTCGATCCTCGCGATCACGTTCACGAACAAGGCCGCGGCGGAGATGAAGGAGCGGGTCGCGGCGCTCGTCGGCGGAGTGGCTCGCCGCATGTGGGTGTCGACGTTCCACTCCGCGTGCGCGCGCATCCTTCGTCGCGAAGCCACGCTGCTCGGCTACCGGCCGCAGTTCACGATCTACGACCAGGCCGACGCGGTGCGGCTGTGCGATTGGGTGCGCCGAGACCTCGATCTCGATCCGAAGCGCTTCCCGGCTCGGCAGCTGCACACGAAGATCTCGACGTTCAAGAACGAGCTCATCCTCCCCGACGAGCTCACCGCGAAGGCGGTGGGTCCGCACGAGACGCGCATCGCTCGGATCTACACCGAGTACCAACGGCGGCTGAACGAAGCCTCCGCGGTCGACTTCGACGACCTGCTGCTGCTCAGCGTGCGGCTGTTCCGCGAGCACCCGGACGC
>DATBAK010000022.1 GCA_036271555.1 Acidimicrobiia bacterium | reverse complement strand
AGAAGGTGTGGAACACGCTCGCGCACCTCGGCGACCGCGGCATGCTCGTCACCCGCACGGATCCCGACGTGCCGAAGCACCGTGGGCTCACGTATTTCGCGCTCGACATGCACGCTCCGGGAGTCGACGTGCGCCCGCTGCGTCAGATCACCGGCGAAGCGGAGTTCAACGAGGTCTACCTCACCGACGTTCGCATCCCCGACTCGGACCGCATCGGCGACGTCGGCGACGGCTGGCGCGTGTCGATGACGACGCTGATGAACGAGCGCGTCACGATCGGCGGTGGCGGTGGCGGTGCGCCGAGCGGCGGACCCAAGCGCGGCTCGGGCGCGATCGCGGAGGCCGTCGACCTCTGGCACCGGCGCGAGCAGCACGACGCGGCCACGCTCGACGAGTTGATGAAGCTCTGGATCGACGAAGAGGTGCTGCGACTCACGAACATGCGCGCGTCCGCGGCCGCGAAGTCGGGCAACCCCGGACCGGAAGGCTCGATCTCCAAGCTCGCGCTCGCGCTCAACCAGCAGCGCATCTACGCGCTGTGCATGAATCTGCTCGGCGCCGACGCGCTCGCCGGCTTCGACTACACGTTCCGCCGCCCCGAGGAGATCAGCCTCACCGCCGCGCTCGGCGAGGCTCGCCACATGTTCCTGCGGTCGCGCGCGAACTCGATCGAGGGCGGCACGTCGGAGATCATGCGCAACATCCTCGGCGAGCGTGTGCTCGGCCTCCCCGGCGAGCCCCGCGTCGACAAAGAACTGCCCTGGAGCAAGGTCCCGCGCTCGTAGCGGCGCCTCGTCATCGGGCGACCGTTCGGAGGAGACAGACATGGCCATCCGCGACAAGCTGATCAAGAACGCCACGCCGCTGTTGCAGCCCGACGAGGTCGTGCAGGCCGCGTTTCCCGCGCAGACGACGAGTCAGTACTTCGCGCTGATCTCGTACTGGATCATCGTCTTCAAGAACGCGTACCGGGTCGTGGTCGTCACCGATCGGCGCATCCTCGTCTGCAGCTCCGGGCGCGTCACCATGACGCCCGTGAAGGAAGTGCTGCGCGAGCTCCCGCGCGCGACGCGGATCGGTCCGGCGAGCGGGCTCTGGTACAAGACCGAGGTGCTCGGCGAGCGCCTCTACATCAGCAAGCGATTCCACAAGGACATCGCCGCCGCCGACGCCGTTGTCCCGACCGCCTGAGCGTCGAGCCGCGCACGTCAGCCCGACAGACCCGCAAGCGCGTACCAGGCGAACGCGGAGGCGAGGGTCACGCGCTGCGCGGTGCCGCTCCATTCACCGTTCGGATTCCGCTGGAACCGGCCGCCGCCGATCATCGTCGCGAGCGTGGTCGCGCCGAGCACCGCGCTCCAACGCCGGTAGCGCGCCGACGCGTTCCGTGCCCGCGCCGCCGCGATCAACGGGATGAACGCCCAACCGGCGAACGCGACCGCGCTGATCGCGACGTGGAGGTCATCGGTGAGCTGCACGTCGTCACCGAGCCAGCGCGCCGGGCACGACGGGTCGCTGCAACGCGCGATCCCCGCACCGGCGACCGCGAGCCCGACGACCGTGAGCATCTGCGGCACCGGCGTCGGCGCGGCCGCACTCCCCCGCAACGCGCGTGCGAACGCGATCGTGCCGCCGGCCAAGGCAAAGAACCCCGGCACCATCACCGACGCCGCGCGCGAGCCGTGCGCGGCGAGCGCACTGATCGGCTCGTCGTGCGGCCGGTAACCGGGCTCACGACGCGCACCGACGAACGCGGCGGTCGCGAACGCGCCCGGTCCCGCGATCGACCCGAGGAACCGTCGCGCGCGCATCAGAACGGCGCGCTCAGCCGCCGGACACGTCCTGCACGCGCTGCTTGCCCGCACCGATCCACGGCATCATCGCCCGCAGCTCCGCGCCGACCTTCTCGATCGGGTGCTTCGCCGCGTCGTCGCGCATGCGGTTGAAGTTGGGCCGGCCGTTCTCGTTCTCGGCGATCCACTCCTTCGCGAACGCGCCCGAGCGGATCTCGCCGAGGATCTTCTCCATCTCGGCCTTCGTCGTCTTGTTCACGACGCGCGGCCCGCGCGACATCTCTCCGTACTCCGCCGTGTCGGAGATCGAGTAGTTCATCGCCGCGATGCCGCCTTCGTAGATGAGGTCGACGATGAGCTTCACCTCGTGCAGCGTCTCGAAGTACGCCGACTCCGGCTGATATCCGGCCTCGACCAACGTGTCGTAACCGTTGCGGATGAGCTCGACGAGCCCGCCGCACAGCACCACCTGCTCGCCGAAGAGGTCGGTCTCGGTCTCTTCCTCGAACGTCGTGTCGAGCACGCCCGCGCGCGTCCCGCCGATGCCCTTCGCGTACGCGAGCGCGACGTCCTTCGCCTTACCGGTCGCGTCCTGCGCGACCGCGACGAGACACGGAACCCCGCCACCTTCGTCGTAGGTGCGGCGCACGAGGTGACCCGGACCCTTCGGCGCGATCATCCACACGTCGACACCGTCGGGCGGTGCGATCTGCCCGAAGTGGATGTTGAAGCCGTGCGCGAAGGCGAGCGAGTTGCCGGGCGCGAGGTTCGGCGCGATCTCGGCGTCGAACACCTTCTTCTGCTCGGTGTCGGGCAGCAGCACCATCACGATGTCGGCCTCGCGCACCGCGTCACCGGTCGGGAGCACGCGCAGCCCCGCGGCTTCGGCCTTCGCCTTCGACTTCGATCCCTCGCGCAGCCCGACGATCACGTCGACACCCGAGTCCTTCAGGTTCAGCGCGTGCGCGTGACCCTGCGAGCCGTAGCCGAGGATCGCCACCTTGCGGTCGGCGATCAGCGCGGTGTCGGCGTCGTTGTCGTAATAGACCTTCGCGGGCATCGGGTTCTCTTTCGTTCCTGTATTCGAGCGACGGAGGAGATTACGTGGGGCAATGCGGCCGGCGCCCCTCGAGTGACGAGCGACTCAACCCTGCGCGGTGCGTACCGCGCGCAGCTTCACGGGTTGGCGGGCGAGACGCGGCAGCGCGATGCGACCCGTCCGCTGCGACTCGACGATGCCGAGAGGGCGGACGAGATCCGAGAAGGCGTCGAGCCGGTCGGGGCTGCCCGCGATCATGATCGTCATCGCCTCGAAGCCGACGTCGACGATGCGCGCCTCGAAGATCGCGGCGAGCTCGGTCACCGCGGAGCGGTTCTCGGACGACGCGCGCACGGTCACGAGCATGAGCTCGCGCTCCACACCTTGCTCCGATGCGATCTCCGTGATCTTGAGCACGGGAATCAGCTTGTTGAGCTGCTTCACGATCTGCTCGACCGGCGACGACTCCGCGTCGACGACGATCGTCATGCGGCTGAAGCGCTCGTCCTCCGTCGGGCTGACCGCGAGCGACACGATGTTGAACCCGCGCCGCGAGAACAAGCCGGCGACGCGCGACAGCACGCCCGCCTTGTTCTCGACGTGCACCGTCAGGATGTGGTGCTGGTTGATGCTCATGCGGCTTCGACCTCCCGCGCTCGACCCGGACCGTGCGACGACCGTGTCGGGCTGACCGCGCCGTCGGTCTGCGCCTGGCTGCTCATCGCCCACCCGCCGTGTCGGTCGCGGGGCCGAGGATGATCTCGTCGTTCGCGGTGCCGGCGGCGACCATCGGATAGACCTTCTCGCGGTAGTCGGTGCGGAAGTCGATGACGACCGGACGGTCGTCGATCTCGTTCGCCTTCTCGATCGTCGGCACGACGTCCTCGGGTGTCTCCGCGCGCAGACCGACGCAACCCATCGCCTCGGCCCACTTCACGTAGTCGGGCAGGTCGGGCGACAGGTACACCTCGCTGTAGCGCTCGCCGTAGAACAGCTCCTGCCACTGCCGCACCATGCCGAGATACGCGTTGTTCAGGATCGCGATCTTCACCGGGATGCGCTCCGCGGTCGCGGTCACGAGCTCCTGCGCGGTCATCTGGAAGCAACCGTCGCCGTCGATCGCCCACACCATGCGGTCGGGCTGACCGACCTTCGCGCCGATCGACGCGGGCACCGCGTAACCCATCGTGCCGAGGCCACCCGAGTTGATCCACGTGTACGGGTGGTCGAAGTGCCAGAGCTGGCTCGCCCACATCTGGTGCTGACCGACGCCCGACACGACGATCGTGTCGTCGGGCGTGTTGTCGCGCAGCGCCTCGATGCAGAACTGGGGCTTCAGCGGCCCGTCCTCTTCCTGCTCGTACGTGAGCGGGTGCTGCTCGCGCCACGAGTTCAGCTGCGCGTGCCACTCGCTCTGGTCGGCCTTGTCGTGCTTGCCCTGCTCGGCGCGCACGGCCTTCACGAGCTCTTCGATCACGACGCGGCAATCGCCGACGATCGGGACGTCGGGCCGGCGCACCTTGCCCTGCTCCGCAGGGTCGATGTCGACGTGGATGACCTTCGCGTCGGGGGCGAACGCGCTCACCTTGCCGGTGACGCGGTCGTCGAAACGCGATCCCAGCGCGATCAGCAGGTCGGCCTTCTGCATCGAGGTGACCGCGGTGTAGTTGCCGTGCATGCCGGGCATGCCGAGGCAGAGCGGATGACTGTCGGGGAACGCGCCCCGCGCCATCAACGTGGTGACGACGTGGACGTCGGCGAGCTCGGCGAGCGCGCGCAGCGCCTCCGCGGCGCGCGCCTTGAGGATGCCGCCGCCCGCGTAGATCACGGGCCGCTTCGCCTCGTTGATGAGTCGCGCCGCCTCCTTGATCTGCTTCGGATGACCCTTCACCGTCGGCTTGTAGCCGGGGAGGTCGACCTTCTCGGGCCAGTACCAGTCCATCGTCTGGTTGGCGACGTCCTTCGGCACGTCGACGAGCACCGGCCCCGGACGGCCCGTCGTCGCGACGTGGAAGGCCTCGCGCACGATCTGCGGGATGTCCCGCGCGTCGGTGATGAGCCAGTTGTGCTTCGTCACCGGCATCGTGATGCCGACGGTGTCGGCTTCCTGGAACGCGTCGGTGCCGATCACCGAGTACGCGACCTGCCCGGTGATCGCGACCATCGGGATCGAGTCCATGTACGCGTCGCAGAGCGGCGTGACGATGTTCGTGGCCGCGGGACCGCTCGTCACCATCGCGACACCCGGTCGACCAGTGGCGTGCGCGTAGCCCGACGCCATGTGGCCGGCGCCCTGCTCGTGGCGCACGAGGATGTGGCGGATCGACGAGTCGATGAGCGGGTCGTACACCGGGAGGATCGCACCACCGGGAAGGCCGAACATCACCTCGACCTGCTCCATCTCGAGGCTCTTGATCAAGGCCTGGGCGCCGGTCAGCTTCATCGGGGTGGCTCCTGTCTGGCTGGTCTCGCTGGTATCGCTGGGTGCGAGGTCGGTTCGGCGGGCAAGAGAAAACCCCCCGCACTGGCGAGGGGTCGGAAGCAGCGCACGGGCGCGTGGAGCGGCCGCGTGCGCTACGTGATGACTACGAGGAGGGTGTCGGCGGGGAGCGTCACGAACGACATGAGACTCATAGTCTCGCCCATCGGCCGCGCCGATGCAAACAACAGGGATTCGGGAACATCCCCGGTGAGAGCCGGCGAGCCCGGAAGGGCAGAGTGGTGGTCGTGACACGCAACCAGCGCGGCGGACTCCGCGAGCGGCTGCGGAGCCGACCCAGCCTGCGCGCGCCGCGCGCGCTCCCCCGTGCCGACAACGCCCTGCTCGCGATGGAGCAGCGTCGCCATCGCCGCCGGTGGGCCGTGATCGCGATCGCGGTCGTCGCGATCGCCGACATCGTCGGCGCGGTCGTGCCGCGCACGCGCCATCACCTCGCAATCCTCGAACGCAACTTCCCGCTCGGCCTCAGCGAGAGTGGACGCGCGCTGCTGCTCGTCGCCGGACTCGCGCTGCTGCTCCTCGCACGAGGGCTCGCGCGCGGCTACCGGCGCGCGTGGATCGGCGCACTGTTCCTCACGATCGCGTCCGCAGTGCTGCACCTCGCCGGCAACCTCGACCCCATCGCCGCGGGCCTCGCGCTCGTTCCGCCCGTCTATCTCTGGACGATCCGCGACGCCTTCGTCGCCCGCGCGCGCCCGCTCAGATTCCGATCGCTGATCGCGCTGCCGTGGTTCCTCGGCGGTCTGCTGCTCTACGGGCTCGTCGGTTGGTCGGAGCTCGCCGAGCAGCTTCCGCGTCGCAGCATCGCGTCGCGTATCGACGTGGTGCTGCGCAGCGCGTTCTTCCTCACGACCGCGCCGAGCGGCGACACCGCACTCGCGCGCGCGTTCATCCGTTCGTTGCAGGCGCTCGGCGCGGCGTCGCTGCTCGTCGTGCTCACGCTGCTGCTGCAGCCCGTCGTCGCGCGGCTCATCCATCACCCCGACCTGCGCGCCCGAGCGCGGTTCCTCGACCGCTGGGGCCGCACCGGCATGGCGGCGCTCGCGGGGCTGCCGGAGAACGAGACGCTCGAGCTCGTCGACGGACGCGTGCTGCTCGGCTACCGCGAGATCTCGGGCGTCACGATCGGTGTCGGCGACCCGGTCGGCGAACCCGGCACCGAGCTGGAGGCGCTCGGCGAGCTGGTCACGAAGTGCGAGCACTACGGCTGGACGCCCGTGCTCCTCGCGGCGTCGCGCTCCACCGCGGAGCGCGCCGACCGGTACGGCTTCGAGTCGGTGTCGATCGGTGAGGAGGCGATCGTCGACCTCGAGGGCTTCGCGACCGACGGCAAGGAGAAGGCGAAGCTCCGGCAGAACACACGCCGCGCCGAGCGCGACGGCGTCGTCGTCGTGCCCTATCGAGTGGAGAACCGATCGCCCGCGGTCGACGCGCAGCTCCGCGCGATCAGCGATCACTGGCTGGAGATGAAGCACGGCCCGGAACTGGGCTTCACGCTCGGCCGGCTCGACCTCGATCGCTTCGACTTCTTCGAGACGTGGATCGCGCTCGTCGGCGGACGGGTCGTCGCGTTCACGACCTGGCTCCCCTACCTCGACGGCAAGGCAATGATCCTCGACCTGCTCCGGCGTGATCCCGAGAGCCCCGTCGGCACGATGGAGCTGCTGATCCTGCGCTCGCTCGAGGCGTTCCGCGACCGCGGGCTCAAGGAAGCGAGCCTCAACGCGATCCCGCTCGCGCACGTCGATCGCCCCGACGACGACCGCGACGACTCGCGCCTCCGAGACGCGCTGCGCTGGCTGTACGACCACGGCGGTGCGGTGTACGAGGCGAAGAACCTGTTCCGGTTCAAGGCGAAGTTCGGGCCCCGTTGGGAGCCGATCTACCTCGTGTACCCGGAGTCGGCGAACCTCGCGCGCATCGCGACGACCGTCGGCATCGCGTACCTTCCGAACGGGCTGGTCGCCGCGGCGCGTGGGTTGGTGCGCCGCCGCCGCCCGCAAGTGAACACCGACGCGAAGGAGTAGTCGATGGCGCGACGCATGGTCTCCGTCATGACCGGAGTCGCGCTCGCGCTCGGCTCGCTCGCGTTCACCGTCGCCGCGCCTTCGCGCGCGTCGGCCGAGACCCAGCACGTCGTCGTCACGCGCCACGGTGCCGACGCGACGATTCGCTTCCAGACACACGATCTCGGCGAGGAGTTGCTCGACCTCACCGCGGCCGCGCCCGGCGTGTCGTGGCAGAACGCGTCGTCGACATCCGCGGTGCTGCGCGTCTCGGTCGACGGCCGGTACGTCACCGACGACGTCGTGATGGATTCGTCTCTGGTGACGCGTTCGTTCGACCTCGGTCCGCTCTTCGTCGGTCGTCACAAGCTCACGCTGCACTTCGACACCGATGCATCGTCCGCAGGCGCGACGCAGGTCGCGGTCGCGCGCACGCACTTCCACACCGTCGCGTACGGCACACCCGGCTGGACCGTGCTCTCCCACTCACCGATCCTCTATGGGCGCAACGTCAAGAACGTCGCCGGCGAACCGTCGGGTCGGTACCAGAACGCGTCCACGGACACGCCGCTCGTCGCGTGGCACGAGCAGACGCCCGCGGCCACTCCGGGCCACACCGTGCTGCTGTACTCGATCGTCTGGAGCAACGAGGACGGCGGCACGTCGACGCCGGCGTTGATGGCACGTTGGGGGCGTACGACCGACATCGAGTGGATCTATCAGGTCGAGGTCGATGCGAACGGCAACACGGTGCCCGGCACCGCGGTGTTCCAGTCGCCGAACCACGGCACCGAAGTGTTCGCGGGCACGTACGAGCTCGACCGCCCCGAGCTGCAGACGTGCACGCTGAACAACAACGTGTGCGACACGGTCGACGACCCGATGCGCTTCTCGCTCTCGACCGCGGAGTCGCTCGACTCGACGACGCACGCGCGTGAACAGGTGATGGACGCGAACCCGTGGACGTATCGCGTGATGGCCGACGAAGTTCGGCGCGAGGGCAAGGTCGTCGCGCACCCCGATCCCGCGCAGACCACGCTCATCGCGGACCCGACGAACTACCTGTACCTCGTCGTGCGCAAGCAGACGGTGAAGCCCGCGAACTCGGGCGTGTTCTGGGTCGGGGTTGCGATCGGCGTGCGGCTGAAGGGCGACTCGTCGCTCTATCGGTCCGACTTCGGGATGCATCCCGACTGGTCGGTCGAGCGGGACGATCCCGCCGCAACGACGGTTCTGTTGCCGCCGGGAACGCGCCCGTCCGACATCGCGGAGATCGACGCGATCCGCGTCGCGTTCGGACCCGACACCGGCGCTCGGGTTCGGGTGAAGGCCGTGAACCGCGCGTTCTTCCTCGGTCGGAACGACGAACCGCGCGCGTCGTTCTTCTCGCGGCGCACGCCCGCGATGCTCACGGTGGCGGCGCCGACCGCGGTGCTCTACCGCGCGGGCTGACGGCTCAGCGCTGGTGCACCGGGCACGAGTAGGTCGTCCGGCCGCCGACCGTTCGTCGTAGGAGCTCGGCGCCGTCGCGCGGGCAGCGACCTCCGCGCGCGCGTGACGCCTGGAGTTCGCCGGTGTGTGATCCACCCCTGCGGCCGAGTACCCGCACCGTGTGCCGGATCGTGCGCGCGAGCGCGGCGCGATCGTCTTCGGTGAGCGACTTCGCTTCGCGCGCGGGGTCGAAGCCCGCGCGCCACAGCACCTCGTCGACGAGCAGGTTGCCGAGGCCGGCGATGCGCGACTGATCCATCAGCACCGCCTTGAGCGGCGCGGTGCTCTTCGCGAGCGCGCGTTCGAGTGCTGTGCGATCGATGGTCGACGCGTCGGGTCCCCAACGCGACTCGTCGGGATCGAGCTCGACCGCGCCGAGCCGGCGCGGATCACGCATGGCGAGCGACCCACCGTCGTCGAACTCGACACCGAACCGCAGCCACGCCGGGTTCTCGGCGTTGCTCGCGTAGAGCAGCGGGTCACCGGCCGACTCGCCGTCGACGACGACGCGCCCGCTCATGCCCAGGTGCAGCCCGAGAACCGGACCTCCTTCACGGTCGCACTCGCTGCTCGGCGGCGTACCCGACTCGCGGGCGCTCGCCGCTCCTGACGCCTCGTTCGACTGCCGCGTTCTGGCACCCGTGTCGAGGAGCAGTTGCTTGCCGATGCGGCGCGCGGTGACGACCTGCCGGCCGACGAGCGCGTCGCCCGCCGCACCCGCAGTGAGCCCGCGCTTCAGGTACCACGCGTCGGGCGCGACGACGCGCGCGATCGTCCGCCGGAGCGCGTGCTCCTCCAAGAACGCCCGCGCCGCCTCCGCCTCCAACATCTCCGGCATGGCGCCGCGCGTCTCCTTGCTGTCGCACCCGCATCGTACGGTGACCCGCGCGCGGTCGACCCCTCCGCCGCGCTTCCCCCACCGCCGCGCTTCCCCCACCGCCGCCCGGCCGCACCTTGCGACCGTGAGTGCCCTGGAGGGATACCCGATGTCGCAAAGTGAGCCGCTCGGCAAGCTGTCGGCCGCGAGCACGCCGTCGCTCGGCGCGTTTCGCGGGAACGAAGCGGTCGCGGAAGGCGTCAGCCGCAAGCGTCTCGCCACCCTGTCGAAGGTCGGAACGGTCGAGCGCTTCCTCCCCGACACGTATCGGTTCACCGCGGTGCCTGCTTCCAACCCGCAGCGGTTGTACGCCGCGCTGGCCTGGGCCGGTCCACTCGCCGTTGCCGGGGGCAGATCCGCCGGCGAGACGTACGGAGCCGACGGCGTTCGCACGACGAAGCCCGAGATCATCGTGCCGCGCGGAACTCGGCTGCGATCCGACGCGGTGATCGTCCACGAGGCCCACAACCGCGCTGCCCTCATGGTGCGGAGGTTCCACGGATTCCCCGTGACGGGCGTCGAGCCGACGCTCGTCACGCTCGCCCATCTGCTCGACGGCGAGGCGCTGGAGATCGCGTGCGAAGACCTGCGACGGCGCGGTCTCACCTCGCCTCGCGCGCTTCACGCCTACCTCGACCGGTTCGCGAAACGCGGACACCGAGGGACCAAGGCGCTTCGTCGCTTGCTCGGCGAGCTCGACCCCGCCCACGCGTCACGATCGACGCTTGAGGTCAAGGCGCGCCGCCTCCTCGTGACGAACGGCCTGTGCGGCTTCGAGCGCGAGTTCCCGCTCGAGTGGAACGGTCGTGTGCACCGTTTCGACTTCGGGTTCCGGAGCGCGCGCGTCATCGTCGAGATCAACGGGCGGCGCTGGCACGACGACCCGAGCGACTACGAGCACGATCACGAGAAGTGGAGCGTGCCCGGGCGCCTCGGCTACCGGATCGTGTTCGCGACCTGGCGCAAGGTCGTGCACGATCCCGATGCGTTCATCGAGGAGGTGCGAACCGCGCTCGCGTGCGGGTGACGGCGCGGGTCAGAACCAGTTGGTGATGGCACCGCGTTCGGCGCCTTGCGCGAGCTTGGCGTACTTGGCGAGGAAGCCGCTCGTGTACAGAGGTTCCGGCAGCTTCCAGTCCTTGCGGCGCGCTTCGAGCTCGGCGGCGGGCACGTCGACGTCGATCGTGTGCGCGCCCGCGTCGATCACGATGCGGTCGCCGTCGCGTACGAACGCGATCGGTCCGCCGTCGACGGCTTCGGGCGCGACGTGTCCGACGCAAAAACCCTGCGTGCCGCCCGAGAATCGGCCGTCGGTCACGAGCGCGGCGTCGCCACCGCGACCGGCACCGGTCATCGCGCCCGTCACGGCCAGCATCTCGCGCATGCCGGGACCACCCTTCGGCCCTTCGTAACGAATGACCACGACGTCGCCGGGCTCGATCTTTCCGGCGACGATCTCCTCCATCGCCGCGGCCTCGCCGTCGAAGACGCGCGCGGTGCCTTCGAAGCGCATCGTGTCGATGCCTGCGACCTTCACGACCGAGCCCTTCGGCGCGAGCGAACCGGTGAGGATCGCGAGGCCGCCGATCGCGTGAATGGGATCCGAGAGCGGATGCACGACCGTGCCGTCGGCCGCGGGCGGATCCAACGCGGCGAGGTTCTCGGCGACGGTGCGGCCGGTGACGGTGAGGCAGTCACCGTGCAGCAGGTCGGCGTCGAGCAGCATCTTCATCACGACGGGCACACCGCCGATGTTGTCGAGGTCGACCATGTGGAAGCGGCCGTGCGGCTTCATGTCGGCGATGTGCGGCACGCGCGCGCCGATGCGGTTGAAGTCGTCGAGCTCGAGCTCGACGTGCGCCTCGTGCGCGATCGCGAGGAGGTGCAGCACCGCGTTCGTGGAGCCACCGAGTGCCATCGTCACCGCGATCGCGTTCTCGAACGCTTCCTTCGTCATGATCTGACGCGGCCGGAGGTCGAGCTCCAGCAGGCGCATCACCGCGCGCCCGCTCTCGAACGCGGCATCGTCTCGGCGACGGTCGACCGCGGGTGCGGACGCGCTGCCGGGCAGCGACATGCCGAGCGCCTCGCCGATCGACGCCATCGTGTTCGCGGTGAACATGCCCGCACACGAACCCTCGGTCGGGCACGCGCGCCGCTCGATCTCACCGAGCTCGTTCTCGGTGATCGTGCCCGCCGCGCACGCGCCGACCGCCTCGAACACGCTCACGATGTCGAGCGCGCGGTCGCGCCAGCGGCCCGGCAGGATCGACCCGCCATAGAGGAACACCGACGGCACGTTCAATCGCGCCGCGGCCATCAGCATGCCGGGCAGGCTCTTGTCGCAACCCGCGAGGGTGACGACCGCGTCGAACCGCTCGGAGTGCACGACGCACTCGACCGAGTCGGCGATGATCTCGCGACTCACGAGCGACCCGCGCATGCCTTCGTGGCCCATCGAGATGCCGTCGGAGATCGCGATCGTCACGAACTCGAGTGGGAAGCCGCCCGCGTCGAGCACGCCTTGCTTCGCGCGCTTCGCGAGCCGGTCGAGCGGCATGTTGCAGGGCGTCACCTCGTTCCACGACGACGCCACACCCACCTGCGCACGGTCGAAGTCGGAGTCGGTCATGCCGACCGCGCGGAGCATCGCCCGCGCCGGCGCGCGGCCCTGCCCCTCGGTGACCTCGCGGCTGCGGTGCTTGATGTCGGGAGTGTCGGCCATGGGCCGGAGCGTATGCGCGGGCACACCGGGACCCGCCGGGCGAAGGCCTGGGTAGCCTCGGCGACGATGGACGGCATCACCTTCGACCGGCTCTACAAGTACGGCGAGCTCATGGCCGCGCTCGACGCGCTCGCCGCGGCGCGCCCCGACCTCGTGACCCTCGAGAGCATCGGGAAGTCGCACGAGGGGCGCGACATCCGCCTCGTCACGATCACGAACTCGGCGACCGGGCCGCACGACGAGAAGCCCGCGATCTGGATCGACGCGAACATCCACTCGACCGAGGTCACCGGGTCCACCGCCGCGCTGCACTTGCTGCACCGACTCGTGACGCAGCACGGTGAGGACGAGCGCGTCACACGCGCCGTCGACACCCGCACGTTCTACGTCGTGCCGCGCGTGAATCCCGACGGTGTCGAGCTCGCGCTCGCGAAGCCGCCGACCTATCTGCGCTCGAGCGTGCGCCGGTGGCCGCGCGTCGACGATCCCGACGGGCTCGTCGAGGGCGACATCGACGGCGACGGTCGGATCCTGTCGATGCGCGTCGCCGATCCGAACGGCGCGTGGAAGATCGCGGCCGAGGACGCGCGCCTGATGGTGCCGCGCGCGCCGGACGAAGACGGTGCGGGTCCGTACTACCGGCTGCTCGCCGAAGGCACGATCCGCAACTACGACGGCGTGCTCGTGCCGAACGCGCGTGAGCCGCGCGCACTCGACCTCAACCGCAACTTCCCCGTGAACTGGCGGACCAACGGCGAGCAGCAGGGGTCGGGTCCGTTTCCGTCGTCAGAGCCCGAGGTCCACACGATCATGCAGGCCGTCGTCGACCGGCCGAACATCTGTGCCTACTTCGCGCACCACACGTTCAGCGCCGTGATCCTGCGGCCTTACGACGATCGGCCCGACGATCAGTTCCCCACCGAGGACCTGCGCGCGTACAACGACATCGGCAAGCACGCGACGGCGATCACGGGCTACAAGCAGATCTCGGTCTTCCACGAGTTCCGCTACGACCCGAAGGACGTCATCAGCGGCGCGGCCGACATGTGGGCGTACGAGCACGTCGGCGTGTTCGGGTGGACGACCGAGTTCTGGAGCCCGCTCCCGAAGGCCGGCATCACCGACTACCACTTCGTCGACTGGTTCGCCGACCATCCGATCGCCGACGACCTCGCGCTCCTGAAGTGGAACGACGAGGCGCTCGGCGGACGCGGCTTCGTGCCGTGGACCCCGTTCGAGCACCCGCAGCTCGGTCCGGTCGAGATCGGCGGCTGGGACTGGTTCAACGTGTGGGGCAACGCACCGGCCGAGCTGATGGAAACGGAGGTCGCGCCGCACAGCGACTTCCACATCTGGACCGCGCTGGTCACGCCGCGGCTTCGCATCCGCAGCGCCGACGTCGACCGGCTCGCCGACTCGACTTGGCGGATCCGGCTCGCGGTCGAGAACGACGGCTGGCTGCCGACGAACGTCACCGCCAAGGCGACGGAGAAGAAGCTGGTCGACGGCGTGACCGCGCGGATCACACCGGCCGCGGGGGTGCGGCTCGTGAGCGGCACCGAGCGGATCGACCTCGGCCAGCTCGCCGGACGCAACCGGGCGCGCTCGATGCTCGAGGACTTCGGATCCGCCAACGATCCGACGACCGATCGCGCCAAGGCCGAGTGGGTCGTCGACGCGCCCGACGGCACGCAGGTCGAGATCACCGCACGCCATCCGCGCGCCGGCGTCGTGCGGACGACGGTCACGCTCTCAGCTTCATAACGACGCGCTTCACTTCGCTCGCGCGCGTGCCCGATACAAAGGCATGCGCGCGTCCGGGGACTCGACGTTTGCGGACGCGCTCGCGATCGCGGCGGAGCCGGGTCCCGATCGGTCGGCGGCCTACGAGCACCTGCTCCGGCCGCTGCTCTTCCCCGTGCGCCGCTACCTCCAGGCGCAGGCGCGCGAGGCGGCCGACGACCTCGTCGACGAGGTGCTCCTCGCGGTGTTCGAGCACCTGCCCCGGTTCGAGGGCACCGAGTCGCAGTTCCGATCGTGGGTGTTCACGATCGCGCATCACCGGGTCGTCGACCATCACCGGCGCCGGCGCCTGACCGTCCCGCTCGACCAGGTCACCCACTGGCGCGCGCCCGATGATCCCGAGGCCGACGCGCTCGCGCGGGTCGGCGCGCACGCGCTGCGGGGCGCGCTCGCCGCGCTCGCGCCCGGTCAGCGAGAGGTGTTGCTCCTGCGGATCGTCGACGACCTCAGCATCGAGCAGACCGCGGCGAGACTCGGTCGCTCGCCGGGTGCGGTGAAGGCGCTGCAGCACCGTGCGATCGAGGCCGTCCGCCTCCGCATCCAGGCGTCCGGGCACCCTCCCGGCTCTTAGTGGTACTGCGTTGCCGGCATATCGCCGGGCAACGCAGTACCACGGGACCGACGGGAGCTACTGCTCCACCAGGTCGGTGCCGGCGCGCCAGGCGTCCTCGACCGCGTCGAGCCGGCCGGTCGCGCTGCGCCGCAACCGCGCCGCGACCGCCGCGACCAGTGCGTGCACCAACGACATCGCGCCGACCGCGCTGTCGAACGGACCGACGCCGCGCGCCGCGATGACGAACGTGATCTCGGCGCGGTCGGCGAGCGGCGACAGCCGACCGTCGGTGATCGCGATGAGCCGCGCGCCGGTGTCGGCCGCGCGTGACGTCGTCTCCAGCAACCAGCGCTCGTAGCGCCGGAGGTCGACGACCACGACGACGTCGTCCTGCTCGATGCGCACGAGATCGCGCGACACCCTCACCGGTGTGCCCGTGATCTCGTGCACGCCGTCGCGCAGGAGGTCGAGCTGACCCGCGAGCAGTCGTCCCGCACCGCCCGACACTTCGCTCGCGATCACGAAGATCCGGCGGCGGCGATCGGAGAGCAGCTCGACGGCGGTCCGGAAGTCGTCGGGCTCGACCTCACCGAGCGTCGTGCGCACGTTCTCGAGATCCGCAGTGAGCGTGCGGCCGATGACATCGCTGAGCGGACGCTCGCGGATGCGCTGCGTCGCGGGCCGGAGCTGATCGGCGATCTCCTCCTGCACGCTCGCCTGAAGCTCGACGAAGCCGTCGAAGCCGAGCTTCGCGGCGAACCGCAGCACGGTCGGGCCGCTCGAACCGGACGTCTCGGCGAGCTGCGCGACGGTGCCGAACGCGACGACCTTCGGGTCGGCCATGACGGCTTCGGCGACCCGGCGCTCCGACGGCGTGAACCGGTTCGCGGCCTCGGCGATCAGGTCGAGGACCGACCGGCGGCCCGTCGTCGGAGTCATCCGTCCCTCCCGAGCCGTCCGCCCGGTCGACCTCCCCCCGGCGAGGAGCACCGACGACACGCTCGGAACGTACGTTACAATACTTCGACCGCTCCGGAACAGGAGGTACGCCGTGGCCGGCGACCGTTTCGCCAGTGTCAACCCGGCGCGCCCCGCCGAGGTGATCGCCGAGCTCCCCGTTTCGAGCCGCGCCGAAGTCGACGCCGCGGTCGCGCGCGCGGCCGACGCGCAGCGCGCGTGGGCGGCGGTGCCGGTGCCCCGGCGCGCGGAGACGATCACCGCGATCGGCGACGTGCTCGCGGCGCGCAAGGCGCAGCTCGCGACGCTCGTCAGCCGCGAGGCGGGCAAGATCCTCGTCGAGGCCGGCGGCGACGTGCAGGAGGCCATCGACATGGCCGGCTACATCGCCGGTCAGGGCCGTAACGCGTGGGGCGAGACCGTTCCGTGCGAGATGCCGAACAAGATGGGCTTCACGACGCGCCATCCGGTCGGCGTCGTCGGCATGATCACGCCCTGGAACTTCCCGGTCGCGATCCCTTCGTGGAAGATCTTCCCCGCGTTGCTCGCGGGCAACGGTGTCGTCATCAAGCCGTCAGAGCACGCGCCGCAATGCTGCGTCGAATTCGTGCGCGCGTGCACCGACGCGGGCGTGCCCGAGGAGCTCGTTCAGGTCGTGCACGGCTTCGGCGAGGTCGGCGCCGCGATCGCATCGCATCCCGGCATCCGCGCCGTGAGCTTCACCGGCTCGGTGCCGACCGGCCGCAAGGTCGCGGCGGCGGCGATGGAGACCGGGCCTCGCCTCGTGTCGCTCGAGCTCGGCGGCAAGAACGCCATGGTCGTGCTGCCGGACGCCGACCTGGAGCTCGTGGTCGAAGGCGCGCTGTTCGGTGCGTTCGGGACGGCGGGCCAGCGCTGCACGTCGACGTCGAGGCTCGTGGTGCACCGCGACGTCGCCGACGAGCTCGTGGATGCGATCGCGGCGCGCGCCGCGAAGCTCGTCATCGGCGACCCGGTCGCCTCGGGAACCGACGTCGGTCCGGTCATCGACCACCGGTCCGCGGAGCGCATCGCAGGCATGGTCGAGACCGGGCTCGGCGAGGGCAACACGCTCGTGGCCGGCGGCAACATCGTGTCGGTCGAAGGCTGCGACGGCGGGTCGTTCTTCGAGCCGACGATCGTGCGCGGTGCGACGCGCGACTCGTACCTCACGCGCAACGAGGTGTTCGGTCCCGTGCTCACCGTCGTCGAGATCGACTCGTTCGAGGACGCGATCGCGACCGTGAACGACTGCGAGTACGGCTTGTCGGCCGCGGTCTACACGCGCGACGTGAACCTCGCGATGACCGCGGTGCACGCGATCGACACCGGCATCGTGTACGTGAACGCGCCGACGATCGGCGCCGAGATCCACCTTCCGTTCGGCGGCACGAAGCACACGGGCAACGGCTATCGCGAGGCGGGCCGGCGCGGGCTCGAGCAGTTCAGCGAGACGAAGTCGGTGTACATCGACTTCTCCGGTCGCCTGCAGAAGGCCCAGATCGACAACCGCGACTCGATCGAGGCGACCGACGTATGAGGCCGTTGCACCGGGCCGGTCATGCGGCCGAAGGCGCCGAGTGGAGCGAGCGTCGATGCTCGCCGCGAGCGGGCGAGTCCGCGACCCGAAGTGGAGCGGGCGAATGAGCGAGCGAATGAGCACCGTATGACGACGGGAGCGGGCGCGATCGCGGACGCGCTGCGCGACGCGGGGGTCGACGCGGTCTTCGGTCTCCCCGGTGTGCACAACCTCGCGCTCTGGCCCGCGTGTGCGCAGGCCGGCATCCACGTCGTGGGTTCGCGTCACGAGCAAGGATGCGCGTACGCGGCCGACGGCTACTCGCGCGCGACCGGACGGCCGGGTGTCGCGCTCACGACCACCGGTCCCGGCGCGGCCAACACGCTCGGCGCCGTCGGTGAGGCGTGGGCGTCGCACTCGTCCGTCGTGGTGATCGCGTCCGACATCGCCACGACGCTGCGGCGCCCCGGCGCCTACCGCGGCGTACTGCACGAGTGCACCGACCAGGCCGGGTTGTTCGCGCCCGTCACCAAGGCGCGGGTCGAGGTCGGGCGGGCCGACGAGCTCGGTCCTGCAGTCCGCGACGCACTCGCACGTGCGCTGCGGGCGCCGCGCGGTCCCGTGTATCTGGGCGTGCCGACCGACTTGCTGAGCGCACCGGTCGCCGACGCGTCGTTCGGTGAGCTCGCGCCGCACGCGGCGGTGCCCGAGCGCGCGGTCGCCGCCGACGCGGTCGAGACGGTGCGGCAGCTCATCGAGCGGTCGCAGCGACCGCTGATCTGGATCGGCGGCGGGACGCGCGAAGCGGGCTCCGAGATCGACGCGCTCGCGCGCACGCTCGGCGCGCCCGTGATCGCGTCGTTCCAGGCGCGGGGCGTGCTTCCGGCGACCCATCCGCGGCTCGTCGGCGCGCCGCCGCACGAGCCCGCGGTCACCGAGCTCATCGAAGCGGCCGACTTCGTGCTCGTCGTCGGCAGCGACCTCGACCACATGAACACGATGGGTTGGAAGCTGCCGCTCCCCCGCGCGCGTGCCGCGATCAATGTCGACGAGATCGACGCAACGAAGAACTACGACATGGACGTCGTGATCGAAGCCGACGCGGCCGCCGCGCTGCGCGTGCTCGCGCACGGAGTCACGGCACGCGAGCCGTGGATCGACGTTGCCACGGTCACCCGCGCCGCGCGCGACGCGTTGCGCGCCGACACGGAGATGGCGCCCGCGCTCGAGTTCGTCGACCACACGCGCGCCGCGCTCGCCGACGACTCCGTCGTGTTCGCCGACATGTGCATCCCCGGCTACTGGCTCTCGGGGCAGTACCCGGTCGAGCAGGCGCGCGGCCTCCACTATCCGATGGGGTGGGGAACGCTCGGTTTCGCCTTTCCTGCCGCGATCGGCGCCGCGGTCGCGGTCGGCCGGGAACGTTCGGTCGTCGCAGTCGTCGGTGACGGCGGCGTGCTCTTCGCGCTGGGCGAGCTCGCGACCGTCGCGCAGGAGCGGCTGCCGCTCACAACCGTGATCGTCGACGACGGTGGCTACGGCATGCTGCGTTGGGGTCACGAGGACGACCCGCACAACGGCTGCGACCTCACCGCGGTCGACTTCGTCGACGTCGCGCGCGGCTTCGGCATCGCGGCCGAGCGCGTCGACGGGCTCGGCGACGACTACGAGCGCGCGCTCGAGAAGGCCGCGGCGAGCGGCGAGCCGCGCGTCATCCACGTGTCCGCCCGCCTGGTTCCCCCGCACACCACCTCCCCGCGCTGGCCGCTCAACGCGCCGCGCCCGACGGCCTGAGGGAGCCACGATGGCATTCCGCGTGACCTACGCGACCCTGAGCGCCGACGACGACGCGCTCCACCGCGCGTACGACGACGGCATCGCGACCGCGCGCACGTGGCTCGGCGAGAGCCACGACTCGCTCGTGAACGGCGAGCACCGCGAGGGCCGCCCGGGTGAGGCGTACGAAGAGCGCTCGCCGATCGACGACGAGCTCGTGATCGGAACGTTCGCGCACGCCTCCGACGACGACGTGCGCGACGCGGTCACCGCCGCTCGCGAGGCGTTCCCGGCGTGGGCCGCGCGACCGTGGCAGGAGCGCGTCGCAATCCTCGAGCGCGCGGCCGACCAGATCTCGGAACACCGCAACGCGCTCGCCGCGCTGATGGCGATGGAGGTCGGCAAGAACCGCCTCGAGGCGCTCGGCGACGTCGAGGAGTCGGCCGACCTCATCCGCTACTACTGCCATCAGATGCAGGAGCACGACGGCTTCGCGATGCCGATGGGCCGGCTCTCCGAGCAGGAGGTGACGAGCGATGTGATGCGCCCGTACGGCGTGTGGGCCGTCATCTCGCCGTTCAACTTCCCGATGGCGCTCGCGGCCGGACCGCTCGGCGCCGCGCTCGTCGCCGGCAACACGGCGGTGTTGAAGCCGTCGGAACAGGGTGTGTTCACGGGGTTGATGACGGTCGCCGCGATGCACGAAGCGGGTGTGCCGACCGACGCGCTGCACGCGGTGAGCGGACCCGGCGAGACCGTCGGGGCCGCGCTCGTGAACGACCCCCGGGTCGCGGGCCTCACGTTCACCGGTTCGTACGAGACCGGCATGGGCGTCTACAAGTCGTTCGCGACGGCGTATCCGAAGCCGGTCATCTGCGAGATGGGCGGCAAGAACCCGGTGATCGTCGCCGCGCAGGCCGACATCGCGACGGCTGCCGAGGGAACGATGCGTTCCGCGTTCGGGCTCTCCGGGCAGAAGTGTTCGGCGGCGTCGCGCGCGTACGTCGACCGCAGCGTCTTCTCCGAGTTCGTCCAAGCGCTCGTCGAGCGCACGCGCGCGATCGCGGTCGGCAATCCGCTCGACCGCGGCGTGTACCTCGGTCCCGTGATCGACGACGACGCCGTCGCGCGCTTCGAACGCGCGGTCGACGAAGCGCGAAGTACCGGCCAGGTCTTCGTCGGCGGCCACCGACTCGTCGACGGCGACTTCGCGCGCGGCAAGTACGTCGAGCCCACCGTCGTCGAGGTGCCGCGCGACAGCGACCTGTGGCGCACCGAGCTCTTCGTGCCGCTGATCGCGGTCGCGCCCGTCGATTCGCTCGACGAGGCGTTCGCGCTCGCGAACGACACTTCGTTCGCCTTGACCGCGGGTTTCTTCAGCGAAGATCGGACCGATGTCGACCGTTTCCTGAACGAGGTCGACGCGGGTGTCGTCTACGTCAACCGCCGCGCCGGTGCGACCACCGGCGCGTGGCCCGGCGTCCAGCCGTTCGGCGGCTGGAAGGGGTCGGGCACCAACGGCAAGGCCGGCGGAGGGCCGTACTACCTGCAGCAATACCTCCGCGAGCAGTCCCGTACCGTCGTCGCAGAAACGAGCACGCCATGAGCGCGATCCAATTGAGCGAGGTGCCGTTCGACCTCGCGACCGCGAGCGTCCCGCACCTCGTCACCGATCTGCCGGGCCCGGAAGCGCGGCGCGTCATCGAGCGCGACCGCCAGATCGTCAGCCCGTCGATGGGGCGCGTCTACGCGCTCGTGCCGCGGCGGGCCGGAGGCATGGTCGTCGAGGACGTCGACAGCAACCGCTTCCTCGACTTCAACGCGGGCATCGCGGTCACCTCGACCGGACACTGCCATCCGCAGGTCGTCGACGCGATCGAACGGCAGTCACGCACGCTGCTGCACTACTGCTCGAGCGACTGGTACCACCCGGTCTACGTCGAGCTGTGCGAGCGGCTCGGCGCGAGCGCGCCGGTGCACGACCCGCGCGTGTTCCTCGCGAACTCGGGCACCGAGGCCGTCGAAGCCGCGATCAAGCTGTCGCGCTACGCGACCGGACGGCCGAACGTGATCGCGTTCCTCGGATCGTTCCACGGCCGGTCGCTCGGCAGCCTCTCGCTCACCGCGAGCAAGGCGAAGTACCGCTCAGGATTCGGTGCGGCGATGCCGGGCGTGTACCACGCGCCGTACGGCGAAGCCGGCTACATCGAGCGTGTGATCTTCTCGCACCTGAGCGAGCCGAGCGACGTCGCCGCGATCGTCGTCGAGCCGATCCAGGGTGAGGGCGGGTACATCGTGCCGCCCGCGGGCTGGCTCGCGGAGCTGCGCGCGATCTGCAGCGAGCACGGCATCGTGCTCGTCGCCGACGAAGTGCAGAGCGGCATCGGTCGCACCGGTCGCACGTGGGCGGTCGAGCACGAGGACATCGAGCCCGACGTCATCCTCGCGGGGAAGGGTCTCGCGAGCGGGCTCCCGCTCGCGGCCGTCATCGCGCGCGGCGAGCTCATGCGCACATGGAGCGCGGGCAAGCACGGCTCGACGTTCGGCGGCAACCCGGTTGCGTGCGCGGCCGCGCTCGCGACGCTCGACCTCGTCGAGGGATCGCTCGCCGAGAACGCGGCGCGCGTCGGTGAGCATCTACTCGGCGCGCTGACGCAGATGCAGGCGCGGTGCCCGCAGATTCGCGCCGTGCGCGGTCGCGGCTTGATGATCGGCATCGACTTCGAGTCGCACGATGTCGCCGAGGCCGTCGAGCAGGCCGCGTTCCGCAAGGGACTGCTCGTGCTGACGGCGGGCGAGGCCGCGCTGCGACTCGCGCCGCCGCTCGTCGTGAGCGAACCCCAGGCCGACCTCGCGCTCGAGCTCCTCGAGGCCGCGATCACGGAGGCGACACCCGCGCGCGCATGACGGATTCCCTCCCACGCGGCCAAGGGCGCGCGCGGAGCGAGCGAGACAGCGCGGTCTTCGTGCGCGGCGACGACCTGCCGGTCGCGGTCGACGCCGCGGGTTGCGAGATCGTCGACTCCAACGGCCGGCGTTATCTCGACGCGTGCGGCGGCGCGATCGTGGTCAACGTCGGACATCGCGACCCTGCGGTCCTCGACGCGCTGCGGACCGCGGCGACCGACGACGTCGCGCTCGACTACGTGCACGCGACGCAGTTCACGAGTGCGGCGCTCGAGGAGTACGCGCGCGAGCTCGCACCGCTCGTTCCCGTCGACGACGCGCGCGTCTATCCGGTCAGCGGCGGCAGCGAGGCGATCGAGAGCGCGCTGAAGCTCGCGCGCGCGTATCACCTCGCCAACGGGCGACCGGGCCGACACATCGTCATCGGGCGTCGGCGCTCGTACCACGGCAACAGCCGCGGCGCGCTCGACGTGTCGGGACGCGACCCGGCGCGCGCGCCGTACCTCCCGTGGCTCGGCAAGACCACGCACGTCGCGCCCGCCTATCCGTACCGCGACACCGCGACGGGCGCGCAGCTCGCCGAGCAGCTCGACGCGACCATCGACTCGATCGGCGCCGGGCACGTCGCCGCGTTCGTCGCCGAGCCGATCGCGGGCGCCGCACTCGGCGCGTGCGTCCCGCCCGCCGACTACTGGCCCGCGATCGTCGAGGTCTGCCGGTCGCACGGCGTGCTGCTGATCGCCGACGAGGTGATGACCGGATTCGGGCGGACCGGGCGCTGGTTCGCGTGCGACCACTGGGGCGTACGGCCCGACATCCTCGTCGCAGGCAAGGGCGCGTCGAGCGGCGCGTGGCCGCTCGGGCTCACGATCGCCAGCGGCGAGGTGCACGACGCGGTGCAATCGGGTGGCGGGTTCGTCCACGGCTTCACGTGGTCGCACCACCCGATCGGCGCGCGGGTCGCGCACGCGGTTCTGCGTCGCCTGCGCGACGGCGATCTGATCGAGCAGGGAGACGCGGCCGGGCGACGGCTGCACGAGATGCTCGCGTCGAAGATCGCGTCCCTCGACATCGTCGGCGACGTGCGTGGTCTCGGCCCGTTCGCGGGCATCGAGCTCGTCGCCGACCGCGACACGAAGACACCGTTCCGGCGCTCGGCACGCGTCGCCGAGCGCGTCGCGCGTGCCGCGAAGGATCGCGGGCTGCTCGTCTATCCGAGCACCGGCTGCGCCGACGGCACGGTGGGCGACGTCGTGCTCCTCGGGCCACCGTTCGTCGTCACAACCGATCAGATCGACCGGATCGTCACGACCCTCGCCGACGCGATCACCGAGGTCTCCCCCGCGTAGTGGTACTGCGCAATCGGGCGATGAGGCGGCAGCGCAGTACCACCGGACGCGCTCGCCGTCAGTGCGTCTGGCGGCGGAGGCTCGGCGTCGCCGACGCCGCGATGCGGCGGGCGATGTACGACGAGAAGTACCCGCCGTAGCGCTCCTGGATCTCCGGGCGCGTCCAGTCGGCGCCGGTGATCACGCCGCGGCAGCTCGCGGTGCCGCACGCGCACACGAACTCGTCGTAGTCGTCGGCGTCGCACATCGCGTAGTCGAAGCAGATCTCCTCGTCCGGCGCGATGTCGCGCATCGCCACCACCAGCACGTTGCCGACGATGCCGGCGTTGGGCTCGCACGAGTGGTTGGCGTAGTCCGCGGGCTCCAACTCTCCGGCGGTGACGAGGAACAGGTCATCGTCGATCTGGATCGAGTGGGTGCGCTCGTGCTCGTCGAGCAGCTCGAAGTCACGGCGATACGCGATGCGGCCGCCGAAGCCGGCGACGGTCGTGCCCGCCTCGATCGGCGCCGTCGCGAAGACGCCCTTGCCCTTGTGGCCCGCGTCGCGAAGCTCCGCACGGGATGTCAGGTAGGACGTGGAGACCATCGTCACCTCCTCGGAACGGACCGGGGAGGTTATCGGCCGCCGCGCGACGCCCGTGGTACTGCGTTATCGCGTCATGGCCCGCGAACGCAGTACCACTAACGACGGTCGAGGTCGGCGAGCACGGCCATCGCGGCGTTGCGGCCGTTGAGCGCGATGACGCTGCCGGCCGGGTGCGTCGCCGCGCCGCAGAGGTACACGCCGTCGGCGCCGGTACGCGGCGCGAAGCGCGCGGTCCACATCTGGTCGGGCGTGCACTCGCCCTGGAAGATGTGACCGCCGGTGAGGCCGACGCGCCGCTCGATGTCGGGCGGGCCGAGCACGTCGATCTCCTCGACGCAGTCGCCGATGTCGGGCGAGAAGCGACCGATGAGGTCGACGACCCGTTGGCCGATCTCGTCGCGACGCGAGTCCCAGTCGCCGGCGTCGAGCGTGTACGGCGCGTACTGCACGAACGCGCTCATCGTGTGCTTGCCGGTCGGCGCGACCGTCGGGTCGTACGCGCTCTGGAAGTACAGCTCCGCGAAGCCCGGGCTCGGCACGCCGCGCGTGCACGCCTCGAACGCGGCCTGGGCCTCGTCGAGCGGCAGCGCGATCGACACCGGCGCGCGGCACGGATAGTCCTCGCCCGGCGCCGCGGTCCAGGTCGGCAGACGCGACAGCCCGCAGTTCAGCTTGAGCACCGGGCTCTGCACGCGCCACGTGTCGACCTTCGCGCGCAGGTCCGCCGGCGTGGCCGAGCCGAGCAGCATCGTCGTGACCTTCGGATCCGCGTTCGACACGACGACGCGGGAGCGCACGAGCTCACCACCTGCGAGCCGCACGCCTTCGCCCGGCAGGATCTCGCCGACGGGCACGCCCGCGACGAGCACCGCGCCCGCCGCGCGCGCGGACTCCGCGATCGCGAACGAGATGCGACCCATCCCGCCCTCGACGTAGCCCCACGCCATCGGCACACCCTCGAGCACGCCCGAGAAGTGCATGAGCTTGATCGACGCGGTGCCGGGATCGCGCGGCCCCGCCCACGCACCGATCACGCCCTGGCCGTAGAGCGCGGTGCGCATGCGCTCGTCGTGACAGAAGCGATCGATCACGTCGGCGATCGACGCGTCGAACAGCGCGTCGACCATGTCGGCATCGTGACCGAGCAGCTCCTCGAGCTCGGCGCGCGTCGGCGCGTCGCCCTCCCACGCGTCGCGCCGGCCTTCGCGCAGCGCGCGCCGCATCGAGTCGAAGAACGCCTCGTACTCGAACTGACCTTTGATCTCTGCGTCGCTGAACCCGTTGTCGCGCAGGTTGGCGACCGTGCGTTCGTGGTCGAGGAACTGCACGTACGAGGTGCCGTCGTCGAACGGGCACCAGATGCCGGGGTCGGCGACGAACACGTTGTAGCCGTACTTGCGCAGGCTCAGCTCGTCGACGACGCGCTGGTCGAGCAGGCCCACGACGTACGCGCAGGGGCTCACGACGTAGCCGCGGTCGTCGAACGGGCGCTCGAGCGTGCACGCGCCGCCGAGACGCGACCGCGCCTCGAGCACGAGCACCGACTTCCCCGCGCGCGCGAGATACGCGGCCGCGGTGAGCCCGTTGTGCCCGCCGCCGACGACGATCGCATCCCACTCGCGCGCCGCGAGCTCCGAGATGGGTGCTGGCAGGCCGACCTCGCCGAACACGTCGGCGACGGTATTCACGGTCGTGTCCGCATGCGCTTCACGGCTTTGCCGCGCGCCGCACGGTCGCTGCGCCCGCTGCATGGCGACGCCATCGGATGGCCTCTCAGAGTCTCTCGCCGGCGCCGCGCACCGACGTCGCGAACGTCTCGAGGTTCGCGACGAACCGCTCGACGTCGTCGAGGGTGTGCTGCACCGACAGCGTCCACTGCTCGCCCTTGCCCCACGGCGGCAGGAACACACCGCCGTTGTGCTGCACGAGCCAGTGAGCATGACCCCACCGGTCGTCGTACGCGGCGAAGTCGCGGTAGTTCCGCAACGGCGTGGCCGAGAAGATGATGCAGCCCTTCGCGCCGAGCGCCTTCACGTAACCGGGGATCCGGTAGCGGTCGAAGACGTCGTTGACGCCGCGCACCATCGCGGCACGCAACGTGTCGAGCCACGCGTAGTTGTCGGGCGTGAGCACCTCGAGCAACGTGGCGCGCGCCGCGGCCATCGTGAGCGGATTGCCGTTGAACGTGCCGACCTGTTCGTAGCGGCCGTCCTCGATCAGGCGCATGATCTCGTGCGAACCACCGATCGCGCCGCACGGCAGACCGCCACCGAGCACCTTGGCGAGGCACACGATGTCGGGGACGACGCCGGAGCGCTCGACCATCCCGCCGGGCGCGACCGCGAGGCCGGTCTTCACCTCGTCGAACGCGAGGTACGCACCGTGGCGGTGCAACAGCGCGCGCAGCTCCGCGAGGTAGCCGTCGGGCGGCTCGATGATGCCGATGTTCATCATCGTCGGCTCGATGATCATGCCGGCGATCTCGTCGGGATACTCGAGCAGCGCGCGCTCGACGGCTTCGAGATCGCCGAACGGCACGACGACCGTGAGCCGCGCGACCTCCGCGGGGACACCGTCGTGCTCGCGCACCGACGCGGGATGACCGGGAGGACCCGCATCCTCGAGGTCCGGGTACACCGACACCTGCACCGCGTCGTGGTGACCGTGGTACGTGCCCTCGACCTTCAGGATGCGATCCCGACCGGTCGCGGTCCGCATGAGGTGGATCGCGCTCATCGTCGCTTCGGTGCCGGAGTTGCAGAAGCGCCACAGCGGCAGGAGGAAGCGACGGGCCAGCTCGCGAGCGACGACGATCGCGTCGCCGGTCGGCTGCGCGAAGTGCGTGCCGAGCGTCACGCGGTCCTGCACCGCGTGCACGACCGCGGGATGCGCGTGACCGACGAGCATCACGCCGAAGCCGTTGTGCAGGTCGACGTACTCGTGACCGTCGACGTCGTACACCTTCGAGCCCCGGCCGTGGGTCAGCCACACCGCCCGGGGTGGGGCCGCCTGCCAGCTCGATGCCACTCCGCCGGCGAGCGCTCCCCTCGCCTCTCGGAGCATCCACTCCGACCGGGGCATCCGGTCGCAGAAGCGGCGTTCCTGTTCCTCGATCAGCCCGCTCAGCACCGCCTCGTCCGTGACGGGCAGTGCATTCATGAGGGCCATCAGTCCACCTTCTTCCGGAAACCCGGGGGCCCCTACTGACTGATGGGTCAGACGGTTCCTACTGACTCATCAGTCAGTAACGTAGTCGAGATCGGGCCTCGGAGGCAAGGACCCCGGCCGGCCGCGGCCGGGGTCGCTCGGGCTCGAGGAGCCGTTCGACCTGCGGTGGGCGGTGCCGCACCTGATCGAGGAGACTGCGCACCACGCCGCACACGCGGACGCCACCCGCGAGCTCCTCGACGGAAAGATCATGCGACCGTGAGCAGAAGAGGATGACCGTGCCCTCCGATTCGCCGTATCCCGCATCGCACCGTGACCTGCTCGAAGCGGCACACGTCGCGGTCCTGAGCGCGGTCACGCCGAAGGGGCAGCTCCAGTCGACCGCGATCTGGTACCTCCTCGACGACGACGGCAAGGTGAAGATGACGTCGACGGGTGATCGGCGCAAGGTCCGGAACTTGCAGGCCGATCCGCGGCTCACGCTGCTCGTGATGGATCCCGAGAACCCGTATCGCACGATCGAGATCCGCGGCACCGCGACGATCGCGCTCGACAAGGATCTGGTCCTGCAGAAGAAGGTCGGCGCGAAGTACGACGACGACGTCACGAGCCACGACCCGCCGGGCACCGTGCGTTACGTCATCACCATCGAACCGGAGACGGTCAACACCTTCGGCTAGATGGGCTGCAATGCGCCGGCGACGTAGGAGCGGGCGACCAGCGTGACCCACTGCTGCACGGCGTCCTCCTGGGCCGCGAACGGGCCGGGGCGGTAGCCGCGCGACGTGAGGCCGCGCTGCACGCCTTCGCACGCCGACCAGTCCTGCCGGTTCGTGACGTCCCAGAAGTCGACCGCGTACGCGGGGTCGAACGCGTCGTCCTGCACCGACTCGGCCGCGAACAGCCATTCGCACTCGACGAACGACGTCGACGGGCTGATCGGGTCGATGCGATGCGTCATCACGTAGTCAGGGTGCGCACTGATCAACAGGTTCGGGAACAGGCCGATGTACACGATCTCACGGCGCTGCCGCGCGTCGAGACCGGGCAGGATCGCCGCCGCGCTGTGACCGTCCATCGACATCGTGGTCGCGAACGGCTCGAGATCCATCGTGCCGCCGACGAACATTCCCGGCAGGGTGTAGTTGTCGCCACTCGTCGGCGGGCTCACGACGCATAGCTCGGGATGGATCGCCGGGCAGTGGTAGCACTCGTGGTAGTTCTCGATCGGCAGCTTCCAGTTCGCGGCCATCTCGTACTCGTGCATCGCACCCGATACGAGATCCGCACACTGATAGTTCGCGAGGAGATCGTCGAGCGCGCCGACGTGCTCCGACAGCGGCGGCGCGTCGCCCGACAGGTTCACCATCGCCCAGCCGTTCCACTCCTCGACGCGCAGCGGCACGAGCCCGTTCTCCGACGGGTCGAAGCCCGGCGGCGGGTCGAAACGCGGCGTCGCTTGAAGCGTGCCCTCGAGGGAGTACGTCCACGCGTGGTACGGGCAGTGGATCGCGTTGCGCTTCGCGGTCGCGCCGCACGGGAGCAACTCGTGGCCGCGATGACGGCACGTGTTCGCGAACGCGCGCAGCTGACGGCGGGCATCGCGTACGAGCAGCACGCCCTCGCCCGCCACCCGCGCGCCGCGACGCTCACCGGGCTCGCGCAGGTCGCTCACGCGTCCCGCGCAGAGCCACGTGCGCGCGAAGAACTGCTCGCGCTCCCACGCGAGCACCGCGTCGTCGGTGTACGCCTCGCGCGGCAGCATGCGGCCGCTGCCCGTCGGGTCGAGGACCCGCCGCAGCAACTCCGGATCGACCGGCGCGGGTGCGACCGCACCGTTGCTGCTCATCCCGCCATGCTCCCACGGAGGCGCAGCCGGTTCTTCCACTGCGCGCGCTTCATGTCGCCGAGGATCCGGCGCGTGCAGAGCAGCGCGGGAATGCCGGTCACACCGCCGCCGCCGTGGGTCGCCGACGAGCACTGGTACAGCCCGTCGACCGGGGTCGTGAAGTCGGCGTACCCCGGCGCCGGCCGCAGATGGAACAGCTGGTCGGCCGACAGCTCGCCGTGGAAGATGTTCCCGCCGATGAGCCCGTACTCGTGCTCCATCTCGTACGGTCCGATCACCTGGCGGTGCACGATCGACTGCTTGAAGTTCGGCGCGAGCTCCGTGTAGCCGTCGACGACGCGGTCGGCGTACGACTCGAGCTCCGCGGCGTGCGACTCGCCGGCCCACTCGTGCGGCACCCACTGCGTGAACAACGACATCACGTGCATGCCGTCGGGCGCGATCGACGGGTCGAGCGTCGACGGGATCACGCCGTCGGAGAACGGGCGCGTCGCCGCGCGCCCTTCGCGCGCGTCCTGGAACGCGCGCTCGAGGTACTCGAGCGAGTGACACAGCTCGACGGCGCCGGTGTAGCGCTCGTGCATCTGGGTGCCGGGATCGGCGATGAAGTCGGGCAGCTCCGAGAGCGCGACGTTCACCTTCACGACGCCGCTGCGGCTGCGCCACGCCTCGAGGTCGCGCACGAAGTCGGCCGGCAGCTCCGACCGCGCGATCTGCCGCAGGAACGTGATCTGCGGATGTGTCGCGGCGACGACGGTGTCGGCCGTGAGCACCTCGCCGTTCTTCAGCACGACGCCGCGCGTCTTGCCGTTCGCGACCGTGATCTCCTCGACCGGCGCGCCGGTGCGGACCTCACAGCCGAGCTCGACCGCGGCGCGCCGGATGGCCTCGGACACCGCGCCCATCCCGCCGATCGGGTAGCCCCAGGAACCGAGGTGGCCGTCGCCGACGTCACCGATCGAGTGGTGCGCCATCACGTAGGCGGTGCCGGGCTCGTCGGGTCCGGCCCAGGTGCCGATGATGCCGTTCACGGCGAGCACGCCCTTGAGCTCGGGCGACTCGAACCAGCGCGCGAGCAGATCGCTGATACTCGTCGTCATGAGGCGCGTCGCTTCCGCGGTCGTGCGGACGTCGAGCCCGCGCACTCCCCACGCGAGGCGCAACAGGTCGACGAGATCGCGCGGGTGGCGCGAGCCGAGCTTCGGCGGTGTCGTGAGCAGCAACGGCCCGAGCACGTCGGCGAGGCCGGCCAGCCACGCCTCGTAGTCGGCGAGGTTCGCGGCGTCGTGCCGTGAGAACTTCGACACCTCGTCGATGTTGCGGCTCGGCTCGTCGTGCAGGAGCATCGAACGGCCGTCGGGGAACGCGATGTACGACGGACCCATCGGCAGCACGTGGTAGCCGTGGCGCTCGAGCGACAGATCCTTGATGATCGTCGGCGGCATGAGGCTCATCACGTACGAGAGCGCCGTCACTTTGAACTCAGGTCCCCACGGTTGCTCCGTGCGCGCCGCGCCACCGATGTCGTCGCGCGCCTCGAGCACGACGGTGCGCAGGCCTGCACGCGCGAGGTACGCGCCCGCAACGAGACCGTTGTGCCCCCCACCGACCACGATCGCGTCGTAACGGCTGTTCGTCATGCGGCTGCGACCTCCGGCGCTCGAAGCGCACGATGACCATTGCGTCGCGACGCCGACCGCGCCTGCGGTCTCCGCCTGTCTCTCTGACTGCTCATGGGCGTACCCCTTGCATAAGATCGCCCGATTGCGACAGGCTGTCGCTTACTGACTCGTCAGTCAGTATAGCTGGGGGGAGGGTGTCATGGCGTCTCACCCACGCGAACGCAGGCAAAGTTCGCTCAGTCGTCGTGAGTTCCTACGCAACTCGGCCTTCGCGGGCGCAGCACTGTCTGTCGGCGGCAGCGCGTTCCTCGCCGCGTGCGGGAGCAGTGGCTCGAAGTCGGGCGCGTCGGGCGGCACCGGCAAGGTCGGCGGCTGCGGCCAACCGCCGAAGTTGAGTCGTCAGAACGATCCCGCGACGTTGCCGTTGTGCAGCACCGCGATCAAGGACGGACTCGACCCGGAGACCGGCGCGACGCTGAAGATCTTCAACTACGCCGACTATGTCGGACCCGACATGGTCAAGGCGTTCGAGGACAAGTACCACTGCAAGGTCTCGATCACGACGTTCGACTCGATGGACGACGCGGTCAGCAAGATCCAGGCGAACACCGCGAGCTTCGACATCACGAACATCTCGCCCGACCGCATCGGTTCGCTCGTCGCGACCGAGAACCTCCAGCCGATCAACCACAGCTACATCCCGAACCTGACGAACGTGTGGCCGTCGCTGCAGAGCCCGTTCTACGACACGGGCGCGCGCTACTCCGTGCCGTACACGCTCTACACGACCGGCATCGGGTACCGCGTCGACAAGATCGACGCGGCCGACGACCCGTTCAAGCTGAAGGACGGCACCGACCTCCTCTACAACCCGAAGTACAAGGGCAAGGTCTCCGTGCTCGACGACGACCGCGAGGCGTTGTCGATGGCGTTGCTGCGGCTCGGCAACACCAACGTGAACACCGAGGACGCGAAGGAGATCAAGGCCGCCGGCGCCGAGCTGAACAAGCTCATCGACCTCGTGAACGTGAAGGTCGACATCCAGGACTACACGATGCTGCCCGAGGGATCGTCGTGGGTGCACCAGGCGTGGGGCGGCGACATGATCAACGCGGTTGCCGACCTTCCGAAGGGCGTGCCCGCGTCGGTGCTCGGCTACTGGTTCCAGCCCGACGGCAAGGGCCTCATCCAGAACGACATGATGGCGATCCCGAAGAACTCGAAGAACCCGGTGCTCGCGCACCTGTTCCTGAACTTCTTCCTCGATTCCACGAACGCGCTGCTGAACTTCAACGGCATCGGTTACCAGCAACCGCTCAACGATCTGCCGCCGGAGTCGTTCATCAGCAAGGGTCTCGTGCCCGAGAACCTGAAGACCGCGCTCGTGAAACCGTCCGACTTCGACCACGCCTTCGAGGAGCTGCAGCTGTCGCCCGCGGGCGACCGCCTCTGGCAGGCCCAGTGGCGGCAGTTCACGAGCGGTGGCTAGAGGAGTCGTCGTCGCCGCCGACCGGGCCCCGCGCGGGTCCGGAGGCGAGGTCATGCCGGAGGCCGTAGCCGCATGAACAACGAATCCCGGCGGCCGCGGTGGCTGTGGCCGGTGCTCGCGCTGCCGGGCACGGCCTGGATGGTCTTCTTCTTCGCGGTGCCGTTCTACGGCGTCATGGCGATCGCCGGCGGCCGCGACAACATCCTCTTCAACACGCGCGATCCGCAGTGGAACCCGCTCCGGTGGAACTGGGACGCGTATCACACGGTCTGGCAGGGACTCGGCAACGGCGACTTCGGCCGGCCGTTCCTCAACACGTTCGAGTACGTCATCGCCGCGATCGTGCTCTGCTTCATCGTCGGCTATCCGGTCGCCTACTACGTCGCGCGCTATGGCGGGAAGCGGCGCGGTCTCCTGCTCGGTCTGCTGCTCGCGCCGTTCTGGATCTCGTACCTCATGCGCATGCTCGCGTGGGTGAACCTGCTGCAGGACGACGGGTACGTGAACGATTTGCTGCGACACCTACACCTGATCTCGCACCCCGTCGGCTGGCTCGACGGTCGGCCGTACACGGTCATCCTCGGACTCGTGTACGGCTACGTGCCGTTCCTGATCCTGCCGTTGTACGCGGCACTCGACCGGATCGACATCCGGTTGCTCGAGGCGTCGCGCGACCTCGGTGTCAGTCCGCTGCGCACGTTCACGAAGGTGACGCTGCCGCTCTCGCGCCAAGGCATGCTCGCGGGCGCCGCGATCACCGCGCTGCCGATGTTCGGTGACTACTACACGAACACACTGCTCTCCGGTTCGCCGAAGACGAACATGATCGGCAACCAGATCCAGAACGCGGTGCAGACGAACTCGACGCGCGGCATCGGTTCCGCGCTCGTGATCGTGCTGACCGTTCTGCTGACCGTGCTGATGTTCTATTACCTCTATTCGAGCAACCAGGCCGCGAAGGAGCTCCGATGACGGCGACGGAGCGCGCGACGGTCGAGGTGGAAGCACTGCTCGGGCCGACGCCGCCCGCGCAACGCCGATTGCGGTCGCCGATGGCGTGGTGGCGCGATCCGTGGCGCAAGCCGCGCATCCTCGCGACGGTCACGTGGGCGTACCTGCTCTGGGCGCTGCTGCCCGTCGTCATCGCGATCCAGTTCTCGTTCAACAAGGGCCGGTCGCGCAGCGCGTGGCAAGGCTTCTCGTGGCGTTGGTACTGGGGCGACCCGAACCTGTCGGTCGTGCACGACCCGACGCTGCACCGCGCGGTCTACAACAGCCTGTGGCTCGCGGGCATGACGATGCTCATCTGCGCGCCGCTCGGCGTCGCGCTCGCGGTCGGTCTCACCCGCTGGCGCGGCTACGGCCAGCGGCCCGCGAACTTCTTGCAGCTGATCCCACTCGTCACGCCCGAGATCGTGATCGGCAGCTCGCTCTTCCTGTTCTTCACGACGCTCGTGCACGTCGTGCACCTCGGCCGCGGCGCGCAGCTCATCGGCCAGATCACGTACAACCTGTCGACGGTGATCGTGATCGTCCGCGGGCGATTACTCACGATCGGGAGCGACTACGAGGACGCGGCGCAAGATCTGGGCGCGTCGCCGATGCAATCGCTGCGGACGGTGATCCTGCCGCTGCTGAGTCCCGCGATCTTCGCGAGCCTCATGATCGTGTTCGCGACCGTCATCGACGACTTCGTGATCTCGCAGTTCCTGTCGGCCGACGCGTCGAGCGAGACGGTGCCGATGAAGATCTACTCGTCGCTGCGCGCGACGGCGACGCCCGCGGTCAACGCGCTCGCGACCGTGATGCTGGTCTTCACGGTCACCGCGATCCTGCTCGCGGTGTTCGTGCCGCGGCTGCTGCGGCGGGGCGAGCGGGGATCGGCCGTCGAGGACTTCGCGCTCGAGATGTAGCCGAAACGTCGGCTCCGCTCCGGTCCGTGGTACTGCGCAATCGGGCCATGCCCCGCCAACGCAGTACCACGGGCTCGGTCAGGCGAGCAGGGGAGCCACGGGTTCGGGGAGGCCGCTCGCGCAGGAGCGGTAGCCGGCCTCGACGAGCGCGTGTGCACGCAACGCATCGTCGAAGCCCGGCGCCGGCGCGCGTCCCTCTCGCAGCGCGGCGGCGAAGGCGCGGTGCGCGAAGTACTGGTACACCCACACGACGCGATCGGGATCGACGCCCTGCGCGCTGAACCACTCGCGCCGCAGCGCGGTGAGGTCGAAGCGCTCGGCCGCTTGGTTGGGTCGCTGCACCATCAGCGAGTCCTCGGGCGCACCGACGATGAAGTCGGTCGTCAGCTCGAGCGCGCCGCGCTCGAAGAACACCTCGAGCCGGCGTTCCTCGCGACCCTGCACGCCGTTGAAGACGGTGACGAGGTTCCCGATCACACCGTTCTCGTGCTCGATCGTGAGCGCGGCGGTGTCCTCCACCGTGTAGCCGAACACGTGCCGCTTGGTCGCGAACACCCGCGCCGCCGGACCGAACAGCCACGACAGCACGTCGCAGCTGTGGATCGAATGCTCGAGCAGCGCGCCGCCGCCCGCTTCCGCGACGTCGGACCGCCAGCTCGAATGGCCGGGCACGACGTCGCCCGTCGGCCAGTACTGGTCGTCGCGCAACGTGTAGGCCATCGGCGCGCCGAGCTCGCCGCTCTCGACATAGCCGCGCAGCTTGTTGATGATCGGGTGAAAGCGCGACTGGAAGCCGACCTGCGCGGAGATACCCGAGCCCGTCACCGCCTGGTGCAGCTCGCGCACGATGTCGAACGTCGGCGCGAGCGGCTTCTCGGAGAACAGCGGCTTGCCCGCGGCCGCGGTCGCGAGCACGTACTCGCGATGGAACCGCGTCGGCGTGATGAGGACGATCGCGTCGATGTCGGGATCGGCGATCAGCTCGTGGCCGTCGGCGGTCGTGCGCTCGACGTCGCCCGCGATGCTCGTGACGCGCGCGATGCCCTCGGGATCGGGGTCGGCCGCGGCGACGAGCTGCACGATGCCGTCCTCCGCGAGCATCCGCACCGCGGCCGCATGCGCCTGGCTGATCGACCCGCAGCCGATGAAGCCCAATCTGAGCGGTTCGTTCATCGCTCCCCCGTCCTCTCCCGACGCGCGGCCGCAACCTACAAGCACACACGGCGCAGCCGGTGAGCGCATGCGACCATGTGACCGTGCCGTTCACGTAGGTGTGAGCCGACCCGCAGATCCGCGGTCCTCCGGGCCTCTCCGACCTCGTCGGATCCGAGCCCGGAGGTTTCGTCGTGCCCAGGCACCCCCACGCGCGCTTCGTCGCGCTCGTCCAGCTCCTCGCGCGCCACCGCCCCGATGTCGAGCCGGTGGCGATCCTCGAGCAGCGCGTCCTCGTCGACGGTCGCATCGTCGACAACCCGCGTGCGCTCGTGCGCGCGGATGCGTCAATGCGCGTCGTGCCCGCGCGCCGGCTGCGGGGCGACGTCAAGCTGTCGCACGCGCTCGACTCCTTCGCGATCGTCGTGCGGGGTCGCGTCGCGCTCGACGTCGGCGCGAGCGCGGGTGGCTTCACGCGCGCGCTCCTCGCCCGCGGCGCGCGCCGTGTCTACGCGGTCGACGTCGGAACCGGGCAGCTCGTCGGCGCGCTGCGGGTCGATCCGCGCGTCGTGAACCTGGAAGGCGTGAACCTGGCCGAGATCGATCGGCGGCTCGTGCCCGCAACGGTCGACCTCGTCGTGATGGATCTCAGCTACCTCGCGGTCGCGAGCGCCGTCCCGCAGCTCGGCGCGATCGACGTCGGCGACGCGGCCGATCTGGTCGCGCTCGTGAAGCCGACGTTCGAGCTCCGGAGCGCGCACCTCGTCGAGCACACGATCGACATCGAGCGCGCGGTCGGGCTCGCGAACAGAGCGCTCACCGCGTGCGGCTGGACTCCGACCGCTTCGTGTGCCGCGCCGAGAACCGGTGCGGCGCGGGCGCGCGAGGTCTTCGTGCACGCGCGCCGAACATCGCGATGAGCGGTGCGCGCCCTACTCGTCGACGCGGGGTGCGGCTTCGGAATCGGCCGCGGCGGCCGGGTCGGCCGCGAGGAGGTCGAGGCGCTCGTCGATCGGCAGCACGCGCAGTGCGTCGGCCGGCAGCACGAGCGTGACCGGCGTGCCCGGTTCGTGCGCGAGCTTCTCGTCGGTGTTCGCGACGAGCACCTGCACGCTGTCGCCGTTCGGCAGCCGCACGACGACCTGCGTCGTCGGTCCGAGGTACACGAGCCGATCGATCATGCCCGGCACGTGGTTCTCGCCGATGGCGCCGTACTCGAGGATGCGCGCGCGTTCGGGCCGGATGACGATCTTGGCCCGGCCGAGGCCGCTGATCGCGCCGGTCGCACACCGCAGCTCGAAGCTCTCGAGCCGCACGCGGTGACCGCCGTCGGACGCAGATCCGAGCACATCGACGTCGATGAGGTTCGCGACGCCGAGGAAGTCGGCGACGTACGCGTTCGCGGGCTCCGTGTAGACCTCGCGCGGCGGACCGACCTGCGCCACGATGCCGTTGTCCATGACCGCGAGGCGGTCACTCATCGTGAGCGCCTCTTCCTGGTCGTGCGTGACGTAGACGAACGTGATCCCGACATCGCGCTGCAGCGCGGTGAGCTCGTGCTGGAGCGCCTTGCGCAGCTTCGCGTCGAGCGCCCCGAGCGGCTCGTCGAGCAACAGCACCGACGGCTGGAGCACGAGCGCACGCGCGAGCGCGACGCGCTGCTGCTGACCACCCGAGAGCTGCGCGGGCTTGCGCTTCTCGAGCCCTTCGAGCCGTACGAGCGCGATCGCCTCACCGACGCGCCGCTTGCGATCGCCCTTGCTCCCGCCGCCGTGCTGCCACCGCAGGCCGTACGCGATGTTGTCCTCGACCGTGAGGTGCGGGAACAACGCGTAGCTCTGGAACACGGTGTTCACCGGCCGCCGGTGCGGCGGCGTGCTCGCGAGGTCGACGCCGTCGAGGAGGATCGCGCCCGAGGTGGGCCGCTCGAAGCCGGCGATGAGGCGCAGCGTGGTGGTCTTGCCGCAACCGGACGGGCCGAGGAGCGAGAAGAACTCCCCCGACCCGATCGAGAGGTCGATGTGGTCGACCGCGGTGAACTCACCGAACTGCTTCTCGAGCTTCACGAGCTCGATGGCACCGCCCCGCGTGGCGAGCGGACCGCGCGGAGCCTGCGCGCCCACCGCTTCCGTCATCGCACCCGAGGACACGCCCGATTGTACGGTCGGCCGACCACCGCGCGGCAAGCACCGGCAGGGTTTTCTACTGACTCGTCAGTCAGTAGAGTGGCGGGATGGTCGCGACCCGGCACGACGACGCGGAAATCACCGCCCGGCTCGGCGTACCCGTCGAGCGCGCGCACACGCTCCCCGGTCACTGGTACGCCGACGCGGAACACCACGCACGCGAGATGGAGCGCGTGTATCGACGCTCATGGGTCGGTGTCGGCCTCGAGGACGACGTGCGCGCGCCGGGCACCTACCGAACCGCGACGGTCGGCAACGTGCCGGTCGTGGTCGTGCGCGACGAGCACGGGACGCTGCGCGCGTTCCTCAACGCCTGCCGGCACCGCGGCGCGCCGATCGCCTACGGCGAAGGATCGGCGCGCGCGCTGCAGTGCTCGTACCACGGATGGGTGTACCGGCTCGACGGTTCGCTCGCACGTGCCGCGGGCGTCGGCGAGCCCGAGGGCTTCGACCTCGCGTGCTCGGGCCTCTTCGAGGTGCGGGTCACCACGTTCGCCCGCCTGCTGCTCGTGAACGTCGACCCCGACGCGCCCGACTTCGATCCCGGCCCTCTCGGCGCGGGCGTCGACCCGTACCAGCTCGGCCGATTGGAGCTCGGTCACCGCGATCGCTTCGAGGTCGCGGCGAACTGGAAGGTCGTCGTCGAGAACTACTCGGAGAACTACCACACACCCTTCCTGCATTCGCAGCTGCCCACCGCGGGCTACGAGTACCCGATGCGCGAGGTCGGGCCGATCGTCTTCGCGTGGGACCGGCCGCTGCAACCGCGTGATGCGTCCGAGGAAGCGCTCGCGACGAGCGCACCGGGCGAGCCGGGCTGGGCGCGCGTCGGCGAGTGCGTTGCGGCGGAATCGTTCAACAACGGCGGGTACGTCACGCTCTTCCCGAACACGATGATCTCGATGTTCGGCGGGTTCGCGGCGCCGATGCGGCTCACGCCGACCGGTCCGGCGTCGACGATCGTCGAGCGCGACTACCTCTGGGCACCCGACATCGACGCCGAGCGACGCGCGCGCGACCTCGTCGCGACCCAGGAAGTCGTCGCGCAGGATCTCGAGATCTGCGAGGCGATCCAGCGCACGTACGCGGGCGGCATCTCCGCGCGCGGCGTGCTCTCCACCGAGCACGAGCGCGGCGTCGCGCACGTGCACCGACTCCTCGTCGAGGCGCTCGCAACCGACGGGTGATCCGCGACATCGGCGGGCATTACGCTGCGGAGAGTGCTCAAGTCCGCGGCGACGTCCCGCCCTTCTCGCAACCGGGTCAGCGTCGAGCAACGCCGGGTCGAGATCCTCGAGGCGACGCGCGCCGTCGTGCTCGAGAAGGGATTCGGCGGCACGCGCATCAAGGACGTCGCCGACGAGCTCGGCGTCTCGACCGGATTGGTCCACTACCACTTCGAGTCGAAGGACGAGTTGCTCGCGGAGACGATGCGCTACGCGGCCGACGCCGACATTCGTCGGCTCGAGAAGACCGTCGCCGCGGGCTCCGATCCCGTCGAACGGCTCGACCGGGTGCTGCGCGAGTACCTCCCGGGGCCGCGTGACCAGAGCTGGACGCTGTGGATCGACGCGTGGGGTGAGGCGCTGCGGAGCCCGACGCTCAAGGAGATCTCCGAGGAGCTCGACGCGGCGTGGGTCGCGCTGCTCGAACGGGTGATCCGCGACGGCGTGACCGCGCGCCGCTTCCGCACGAGCGACCCGGCCGGCGCGGCGTGGCGGCTCGCGGCGCTCATGGACGGGCTCGGCCTCCAGGTCGTGCTGCACAAGGGCACGATGAGCCGCACGAAGATGCTCGAGCACACCCGCGCCGCGGCGGCGGCGGAGCTCGGCCTCCGGCGCGACGACTTTCCGTCGCGCAAGTAAGGGCGGCGCGCGGTGACCTGGCCGAGCGCGGTCCCGGGCCTCGGGCGCGGGCTCACCCTGCGCCAGTCGCTCGCGTGCGCGTTGCGCGTGCTCGCGCACGAGGGCTGGCAGGAGAACTTGTCGGGACACATCACGTGGGCCGACGACGACGGCGAGACGATCTGGGCCAACCCGTGGGGGATGTGGTGGTCGGAGGTGCGCGCCGCCGACATCGTGCGCGTCGGGCTCGACGGTCGCGTCGTCGAGGGACAGTGGGACGTGACGCCCGCGGTGTTCCTCCACACCGAGCTGCATCGGGCGCGGCCGGACGCGCGCGTCGTCGTGCACAACCATCCGTACGCGGCGACGGTGCTGGCGTGTCTCGGCGTCGAGCCGGTCATCGCACACCAGAACGCGGGCATCTTCGACGGTGAGCTCGCGTGCGTCGACGAGTACGACGGCACTGTCGAGTCCGAGGCCGCGGGCCGCTGGCTCGCGGAACGCGTCGGCAACGCGAGTGGTGTGCTCCTCGCGAACCACGGCGCGATCGTGACCGGCGAGTCGGTCGGCGCGGCCTGCTACCGCGCGGTGACGTTCGAGCGGATGTGCCGGTTCACGCTCGACGCGCTGCAGGCGCGGCGCGAGCTGCGACCGTTGCCGGTGGGTTCGCGCCCCGCGCTCAAAGGCGAGCTGATCCGCAACACCCCCGATGCCTACTGGCACGGCGCGGTCCGGCAGCTGCTCGCCCGTGAGCCCGAGGTGCTCGAGGAGTAAGACTTCGGCGATGGGCATGTCGATCGAGGACCTCTCGAGCTCGCCGGACTTCGGCGGATCGAAGGCGCGCCGGGAACGGGTGACGTTCCTGCCCGAGCCGCAGCGCCAGGAGCCGTTCGCGTCGGTGATCTCCGTCGACGACCACGTGGTCGAGCCACCGGACGCCTTCGTCGACCGGTTCCCGTCGAAATTTGCAGACGCCGCACCGCGCATCGTCGCGACCGACGACGGCGGTGAGGCCTGGTTGTGGAACGGCGAGCTGCTCCCGAACGTCGGATTCAACGCGGTCGCGGGCCGGCCGTCGAGCGAGTACGGATTCGAGCCCACGCGCTTCGACGAGATGCGCCGCGGCGCGTGGGACGTCGACGCGCGCGTCGCCGACATGGACGTCAACGGCGTGTGGGCGTCGCTGTGCTTCCCGTCGTTCCTGCCCGGCTTCGTCGGCCAGCGACTGTCGATGTGGCCGAGCGATCCCGACCTCGCGCGCACCGCGTTCCGCGCGTACAACGACTGGCACCTCGACGCGTGGTGCGGCGCGCATCCCGGGCGCTTCGTCCCGAACCAGATTCCGTGGCTGCGCGATCCGGTCGTCGCCGGCGACGAGATCCGAGCGAACGCGGCGCGCGGCTTCCGCGCGGTCACGTTCTCGGAAGCGCCCGAGAAGCTCGGCCTGCCGTCGCTGCACACCGGCTACTGGGATCCGTTCCTCGCCGCGTGCGAGGAGACCGGCACGGTCGTGTGCCTCCACGTCGGCTCGTCGGGCGCCACGCCGATGACCGCTCCCGACGCGCCGCCCGAGACCGTCGCGGTGCTCTTCTTCGCGTACGGCATGTACGCCGCGGTCGACTGGCTCTACTCGCGAATCCCCGTGCGCTTCCCGAAGCTGAAGATCTGCCTTTCCGAAGGCGGGACGGGCTGGGTCGCCGGCCTCATCGACCGGCTCGACCACTGCTTCAAGTACCAGCTCGGCTACCTGCCGACGTGGCGCGACGTCGACCTCACCCCGTCGGAGGTGCTCAGGCGCAACTTCTGGTTCTGCGCGCTCGACGACGCGTCGGGTGTGCTGACGCGCCACGTGATCGGCGTCGAGAACATCCTCGTCGAGACCGACTACCCGCACGCCGACTCGACGTGGCCGAACACGCAGGCGCTGCTGCGCAGCCACTTCGCGGGCGTGCCCACCGCGGAGGTCCGCCGCATGTGCTGGCAGAACGCGGTCGACGTGTTCGGCGCGACGCCGCCCCCGAACCCGTTCCCGTGAGCGACACCGTGGGCGCGCTCGTCGCCGAGCACGCGCACGCGCAGCCCGACGGGATTGCGTTCGTCGAAGGCGTCTCGGGACGCGCGACGACGTGGCGCGAGTACGACGCGCACGCCGACGCGATCGCGGCCGCGCTGGTGGGCTCGGGCTGCGCGCCGGGCGACCGGTACGCGGTGCGGATGCCCGACGGGCCCGAGGTTCACGCCACGTACGTCGGCTGCGAGCGCGCGGGTGTCGTCATCGTGGGCATCGGCCCGCGGGCGGGCGAGCGCGAGGTCGCGCACCTGCTCGAGACGACGAACGCTCGTGAAGGATCGTTCGACGATGTCGTCGCCGGCGCCCGACCACCGACCGACCGCGCGCTCGGACCCGCCGACTTGTGGATGCTCAACTCGACTTCGGGGACGACGGGCCTGCCGAAGTGCGTGATGCACGCGCAGCAGCGGTGGTTCGCGTTCCATCGTCTCGCGGTCGAGGCCGCCGACCTCGGACCCGACGACGTGTTCGCGAGCGCGCTCCCCGCGCCCTTCGGCTTCGGGCTCTGGACCGCGCACTTCACGCCGGCGATCCTCGGCGCGCCCTGTGTCGTGTTCGAGCGCTTCACCGCCGACGCCGTGATCGCCGCGGTCGCGCGTTACCGCGTGACCGTGCTCGCGGCGGTGTCGACGCAGTTCATGATGATGCTCGGCTCCCCCGCGCTCGACGGCGCGTGCACGTCACTACGCGTGCTGTTCACCGGCGGCGAGATGGTGCCACCCGACCGCGCCGCGGAGTTCGAAGCGCGCACCGGCGCCCGCGTGCTCCAGTTCTACGGCTCGAACGAGACCGGCGCGCTCTCACGCACGACGCGGCGCGACGACGACACGGTTCGGCTGCACACGGCCGGCCGCGCGATCGCGTCGATGGCCGTGCGCATCTTCGATCCCGACACCGGCGCCGACGTGACCGCGACCGGCGGGCCCGGCGTCGGCGCGTGCCGCGGGCCGCTCACCTGCCTCGGCTACTGGGACGATCCCGAGGCCAACGCGCAGCTCGTGCCGCCCGACGGCTGGATGCGCACCGGCGACATCGTGACGATCGACCGACCCGGTGATCCCGAAGGCGTGCTCACCGTGCGCGGGCGCGCGTCCGACTTCATCATCCGCGGTGGCAAGAACATCTCGGCCGCGTACGTAGAGGAGGAGGTCGGGAGCCATCCCGCGGTCGCGCTGTGCGCGGCGGTCGCGGCGCCCGACCCCGTGTTCGGCGAGCGCGTGTGCTGCTTCGTCGTGCTGCGCGACGGCGGCAGCGAGCTGTCGCTCGGCGAGCTCACGGCTCACCTCGCGACGCGCGGCACGGGCAAGGAGCACTGGCCGGAGCTCCTCGTCGTCGTCGACCGCGACCTCCCGCGATCGTCGGGCGGGAAGGTCGCGAAGGGCGAGCTGCGAGCGCGGGCCGCTCACCACATCTCGTCGAGCAACGCGACCAGCGCGTCGGAACCGCCGGTCGGCACGTAGCCGGTCGCGCGGCCGGCCGCGATCGTCGCCTCCGCGACCGCGGGGAAGTCGTCGCGGCGCGCGCCGACCGCGCGCAACGTCGACGGCAACCCGAGCGCGGCGACGAGATCGGCGATCGCGAGCGCCGCGCCGTCGACGGTGTCGACCTCGAAGGCTTCGCCAACCCGGCGCACGCCGTCGGGATTCTCGCTTGCCATGTACCGCAGCACGGGCGGGAGTGTGATGCCCGACGTGACGCCGTGGCCGACGTCCCAGCGCGCCGCGATCTGGTGGCCGAGCGTGTGGCTCAGGTGCACGCGCACGTTCACGATGCCCGCCATCGACATCCACCCCGCGAGCTGGCAGTCGAGCCGGGGCTCGAGCGCGTCGCGGTCTGCGTGCGTGCGCGGCAACGAGCGGCGAACCCGTCGCAGTGCTTCCTGCGCGAGCGTGTCGGTGAACGGGTGCGCGCGCGGACCCCACAGCATCTCGCAGGCGTGGTCGACGATCTTCATGCCCGTCGACAACCAGAGCTCGTCGGGCGTGGCGAGCGTGACCTCGGGGTCGAGCACGATCGCGAACGGCGCCATGCGCGGGTCGGACACGTAGGTCTTCACGCCCGCGACGTCGCCGGTCATCCCCGCGGCCGGCGTCCACTCCCCCGACGACAGCGTGGTCGGCACGTGGATCTGCGGGACGCGCGTGTCGCCGCGTAACTCGGCGAGCCGCAGCGCGACGATCTTGGTCGCGTCGGTGACGCTCGACCCTCCGTAACCGACGAAGAGGTCGACGCCGTGCCCGCTCGCGATCTCGAGCGCTTCCTCGATGTCGGCTCGGGGCGCGTGGGCGCGCATCGCCGCGTAGGTCGCGACGTGGCGCTCACCCAACGCCGACGTGAGCGCGTCGATCAACGGCGTCTGCGTCGCGAGCGTGCGACCGGTCACGATCATCACGCGTTTCGCGGTGAGCTCGTCGACGAGCTTGGGGACGCGCGCGACGGCGCCCGGTCCGTGCACGACGCGGTCGATGTTGGGGAACGCGTACGTGCGGATCACGGGGTGACGCCGGCGGCCGCGAGCGCAGTGAGCCGGGCCGCGACCGGGTCGGCCTCGATTCCGCAGACGCGTCCGAGGCGCATCAGCGGGCGGTTTGCGCGCTCGTAGCGCGTCCACGGGCCGATGCCTTCCTGCGCGGGATCGCCCGCGCGCGCGAACGCGCACCACGCGCCCCGCAGCGCGGCCGAGAGCGCGTGCGCGCCCCTCGGATCGGTGTCGGCGCCGACGAACGCGTCCCACCCGCCGACATCGAAGGTTCCGAACGTGAACGGGATGTCGACGCCGTGGCAGGCGCGCCGCTCGAGACCGTCGGCACGCGGCCGCGCGGGCCAGTCGAAGCGGTACCCAAACGTGCGACCGCCGGTCGCCGCGTGCGCGTCGAGGGCCGCGATCGTCGGAACGAGCATCTCCTTGTCGGTGTAGAGCGCGGCCCACACGTCGATCGGTTCCGACGGCTCGCCCGTGTCGCGTAAGAGCGCGGCGTAGGCATCGAACAGGTCGGCCGTCGCGCCGTCGTCGAGGCCGAAGTAGCGAGAGGCACGCTTGTGCAGGCGCCCCGGCTCGATGGTCGGGCCGTCGAGGAAGAGCCGCATCTCGTCGGTGGTGACGCCGAGCACGAGGTCGATGTCGCGCGCGGCGCCGGCACGCAGCGCGTCGAGCGGTGTCGAGGGCAGCGTCGTGTCGTCGAGCGCGGGATGGAACGGCAGCAGGCCCGCGATGGCGAACAGCTTCGGCGTGGCGCGCTCCTGCGCGGCCACGATCTCCGCGCTCGTGAGCCGCGCCAGCGAGTCGACGTCGCCAGGTGTGCACCCGAGCTCGGCGAGCACGATCTCGCCGATCGCGGCGGCCTGGTCGGCCGACAGGGTGCGCCCGGTCGAGCCGCTCTGCACGATCGCCCGGTCGAAGAGCCCGCGCGCGGGCGGCGATGCGAGCAGGTGCAGGATCGAGCCGCCGCCGGCCGACTCGCCGAACACGGTGACGTTGCGCGGGTCGCCGCCGAACGCGCCGATGTGGTCGCGCACCCACTGGAGCGCGCAGACCTGGTCGAGCAGGCCGAGGTTCGCCGTCTCGCCGACGCTCATGAAGCCGAGCGCGCCGAGCCGGTAGTTCATCGCGACCACCACCACGTCGCCGTCGGCCGCGAGGCGCGTCGCGTCGTAGGTCGGCAGCGACGACGCGCCGACCATGAACGAGCCGCCGTGGATCCACACGAGCACCGGCCGCAGCTCGGTGCCGCCGCCGGGGGCCCAGATCGTGAGCGTGAGCGAGTCGTCGTCGATGCGGTCGGGTGCCATGCCCGGCACCAGCTCCGGTCCCGAGGTCGACTGCGGTAGCGCGGCCGCGGGCTCGGTCGCGTCGCGCACACCGGTCCATCCGCCCGCGGGCACCGGCGCGCGGAAGCGTCGCTCCCCGACCGGCGCGAGCGCGTACGGGATGCCCGCATAGCGCGCGACGCGGCCGGTCTTCCGGCCGACGAGCCGCCCGAGGTCGGTGTCGTGCTCCACTCGTTCCGCCGCGCTCACGACGCCGGCAAGGTGACGTCGATCGGGCGGCCGCCGACCGAGCCCTGCACGGTCGCGACCGCGTGCACCGCGGCACCGCGCCAATGGACACGCACCGCACCCGAATCCGAGCCCGGGCCGCGCACGGTGACCCGCGCGTCGACATCGCCGGTCGCGCGGTTCCACTGCATGCGCCCGCTCACTGCGACATCGGTCGTCCACCGCAGCCCGCTCAGCCGGAACCGCACGATCGACTGATTCGAGTAGATCCCACTCGAGAACTTGAAGGTGCCGCCGTACAACCCGTAACCACCGCTCCACGCGTTGTACCAGCGCGGGAGCACGTCGGCGACCGTGTTCGACACCACCGTCGCGAGCCTGCGATCGGCAACCGACGAGTGCACCGACGACCCTTGCGGTGCGGGCGTCGCAGCCGCGACCGTCTTCGGGAACTGCTCGACCATGCGGACCTCGTTGTAGTGGCTCGCGCACGACGTGTCGCCCGCGCGCCCGGTCGCGACGAAGCGCACCACGATGTCGCTCGTGCAGCGGCCGAAGTCGGAGACCGCGGTCACGTGGGTGAGGTTCGCGACGGGCACGAACGTGGAGTTCGGGAAGTTCGCCGCGACCGTGCGCGCGCCGGCGCGCCACGTGTTCGTGTCGAGATCGCCGGAGAGCACGAGCGTCGGCACGTCCGGGTAGTGCACGGGCTGCTGCACCGCCGGAACGTGGTTCGATGGCACCGGCCACTGCAGGCACCAGCGGTATTCGGTCCAGTCGTTGTGGGTCCAGTCGGGAATCGTGAACGGGAAGAACGCGTCCGGATCGGTGGCGCGGAGGTGCTGGACCGCAGCGTCGTACTGCGCTTCGCGCGACGCGATCGGCGACGTGATGTCCCAGGCCTGCGGGTAGTCGTTGCAGACGGCCGCGTCGTACTCGCCCTCCGACGACTGGCGCAGATAGCCCGCGCCGCCGGGAGCCTCGTTCTCCGACACGAGCCGCAACAGCGGCGCGGGATCGGGCGACTGCGGATCGAGGTAGGCGCGGATCGCGCCGTCGAGCTCGCGGTACACGGGCGGGTCGTCGGCCGCATCGGCGGCGAGCGTGGCGATCGTCGTCGCGTCGACCGTGATCTTCCGCGGCTCACCGTACGGACCGGTCGTCGTTCCGTGGAGCGGATGCTCGCGAAGTCGATCGTCGATCGCTACGACGCGGCCGATCGGGTCCCCGCCGAGCGACGCGCACGCGGGCGAACGCGTGCACGCGAGCCGCAGCGCGCGCACGATCGCAGGATTCGCGGCGCGGTAGAACGCGTCGGTCTGTACGACCGGATACGTGGAGTCGAGCACGAGCGTGCGCACGCGGTCGGGATGCCGGATCGCGAACGTCTGACCGAAGTACGAACCCCACGAGTCGCCGTAGAGGTCGATCTGCGCGATGCCGAGCGCGTCGAGCACATGCGCGAGATCGTCGGCGACGAAGGCAGTGCCGTAGAGATCGGCGGTCGGACCGAGCTGGCGACCGCACAGGCCGATGCGCGCGACGCGATTGCCGCCGTACGTCTGCAGCGGCGCGCAGTCGACGGGTTGCGAGAGCCCCGTACCGCGCGCGTCCATCAGCAGGAGCTCACGGTGATCGCGCAGCGGCCGGAACAGGTCGAGGTAACCGGCGCGGCTCGACGTCGTCGCGTAGCCGGGACCGCCTTCCATCGCGACGATCGTGCCGAGCGAGGGGTGCGCGGTGTCGGTGCGCGCGTACAGCTCGAAGCCGATCGGGATCGTGCCGAGCGACGCGTCCGTCGGGTCGAGCGCGACGTCGATGTGCCCGCAGCGCACGCCCACGCGGTCGACTTGCTGGCACTGATCCCAGTGGATCGCGATTCGTCCCGCCGACGCGACGGTCGTGGTCGTGGTCGTGAGCGCGCCCGCGGTCAGCGCCGTCGCGAGCGCGATCGCGACGCGGCGGACGGCGCGCGTCACGACGCGGGCATCGTGAGCGCGAGCGGACGACCCGAGATCGTGCCCGTCACCGTGGCCTGCGCGTGTGGGTCCCAGTCGCGCCAGCGGAGGTGCATCGTGCCCGACTCGGTGTGCGGTCCGGCCACGGTCACGTCGGCGGTGATCCAACCGGTCGTGCGATTCCACGTGAGCGTGCCGCTCACCTTCACGTCGAAGGTCCAGCGGAGATCCTTCAGGTCGAACCGCACGACGTCACTGCCCGAGTAGCTGAAGCGGCCGCCGCGGAGCCCGACGCCGGTGCCGTCGTAGTTCGTGTACCAGCGCGGCAGGACGTCGGCGACGGTGTTCGACACGACGTCGGCGAGGCGGCGGTCGAGCACCGACGACTGCACGGTCGCACCCTGGGGCGCGGGCGCCGCGTCGTACACGAGCTGCGGGAACGCCTCGACCTCGCGCACTTCGTTGTACTGCGACGCGCACGTGGTGTCGCCCGCCGACTTCGTCGCGACGAACCGGTCGACGATCACGCTCGTACAACGGCCGAAGTCGGAGACCGCGGTCACGTGCGTCATGTTCGCGACCGACACGAACGTCGAGTTCGGGAAGTGCGACGCGACGACGTGCGCGCCCTCGGGCGACGTCAGCGAGTCGAGATCACCGGAGAGCACGAGTGTCGGTGTCTTCGGATACTTGGCGTCGGCGGGCACCGGCGGCACCCAGCTCGACGGCGCCGGCCACTCGAGGCAGGAGCGGAACTCGGTCCAGTACGAGTGCGTCCAGTCCGGGATCGTGAACGGATAGAACGCGTTCGGGTCGGTGGCGCGTAGGTTCTGCACCGACGCGTCGTACTGCGCTTCACGATCGGCGATCGGCGCGTTGATGTCCCAGAGCTGCGGGTAGTCGTTGCAGATCGTCGCGACGTACAGACCCTGCGAGTACGCCCGCTCCGGACCCGCCTTTCCGGGCGGCTCGGCCTCCGCGACCATCCGGATGAGCGGCTCAGGATCGCGGTCGTCGAGGAAGGCGCGAATCGCGCCGTCGAGCTCGCGGTAGATCGGCGCGCCGTACGCGGCCGACGCGACGAGCAGACCGATCGCGCCGGGATCGACCGTGACCTTGATCCTCACGCCGTCACCGTCGAAGCCGATCGCGTCCTTGAGCGGGTGGGCGCGCAGCACGTCGTCGACCTGCACGATGCGGTCGATCGGGTCACCGGGTAGCGACGCGCACGCGGGCGAGCGGTGGCACGCGAGCCGGTCCGCTTCGACGATCGCACGGTTCTCGTCCCGGTACCACGGGTCCTGACCCTCGACCGGATAGCTCGAGTCGAGGATCAGTGTGCGCAGCCGGTCGGGGTGGCGCACCGCGAACGTCTGGCCGAAGAACGTGCCGTACGAGTCGCCGTAGAGATCGATCTTGGCGATGTGGAGCGCGTCGAGCACGAGCGCGAGGTCGTCGGCCGCGAACGCGGTGCCGTACAGATCGGACCCGTCGCCGAGCTGCTGGCCGCAGAGCCCGATGCGATGCACGTAGTTGCCGCCGAACGACTGCAGCGGCGGGCACGTGACCGGTTGCGACGTGCCGGTGCCGCGATCGTCGACGAAGAGGATGTCGCGGCGGTCGAGCAGCGGGTGGAACAGGGCGAGATATCCGGGCGCGCTCGACGTCGTCGCGTAGCCGGGCCCCCCTTCGGTCGCGACGATCGTGCCGAGCGACGGCTCGCTCGCGTCGCGGCGGACGTGGAGCTCGAAGCCGATCGCGATCGTGCCCATCGACGGGTCCGACGGGTCGTAGGGCACGGCGACATGGCCGCACTTCGCGTCCTTGCGGACGGTGCACGGATACCACTGCACGGTCGACTTCGAGGGCGATGCACTCGTTGCCGTCGTGGTCGCGGTCGTGGTCGCAGTCGCCGTCGCGGTCGCGGCCGGGGCGACCGACGCGACGCCGCCGACGAGCACCGCGGCGGCGATGAGCGCCCGCACGATCCGTCCCTGCATGGCGATCCCCCGCCTCCACCCGCGCTGCGACCGGCGAATGGTACGGGGCGCCGGCGCCCGCCGACCAGACGCCCGGCTCCGCTCGGTCGCCTCGGTGGCCTCGGTGGTCTCGGTGGTCTCGGTGGTCTCGGTGGTCTCGGTGGTACTGCGTTACCCGGCGATACGCCGGTAACGCAGTACCACGGGTCCGACCGGAGGATCAGGCCCGCCGTCCGCGGGCGCGCATCAGGTCGAGGACCCGCTCGACGGGAAGGCCGAACGCGCGGTGACCGCGCACGCCCACGACCGTGTCGGCTACGAACAGGCTGTTGAGCACGGCCTCCTCGGTCGCGTCGACGGTCGCGCCGAAGACGCCGTTCAACCGGCTCGTCGCGAGCTCCCGACGGTCGACGACCGCGGCCGTCTCGCCCCGCGGCACGCGGAACGTCGTGCTGAACGCGCAGAAGATCTCACCGCTGCTGTGACCCGCGATCGAACCCGTGCGCGCGAGCCCGAGCCCGGCCCGGCGCGCGACCCGCTCACACTGCGCGTGCGACAACGGCGCGTCGGTCGCGACGACGACGATGCAGCTGCCCTCGCCCGCGGGCGGGTCCACGACGTCGTCGTCCTCGGGCGGCGGTGGCAGCAGCCGGCCGACGGGCACGCCGTCGACGGTGAAGCGCGAGCCGTCTCCGAAGTTCGTGAGCGCGAGCACGCCGACCGTGTAGCCGTCGACGACGCGTGACGAAGTGCCGATCCCGCCCTTGTAGCCGTGACACGTCATGCCCGCGCCCGCGCCGACGACACCCTCGGCGACCGCCGCCGCCGAAGCCGCGCCGATCGCGTCGACCGTGTGTTGCGCGGTCACCGAGAGAGTGCGCGCGTCGTTGAGGTAGCTGTCGTCGCACTCACCGACGCACGGGATCACGACATCGAGCACCCCGACACCCGGATGCACGTCGAGCATCGCCTGCACGACACCGTCGTACGCGCGCCCGACCCCCATCGTGCTCGTGAGCGCGATCGGCGTCTCGAGCACGCCCCACTCCGCGATCGCGACGGAGCTCGTCAGCTCGCCCGCGCCGTTCAGCACCGCGGTGCCCGCGGCGCACGGCGCGTCGAACAGCGCTTCGACGGCGTCGGGCACGATCGCGGTGACGCCGGTGCGCGCCACGCCGGGTTCGTCGTGCCAGACCGTCACCTGCCCGACGCGCACACCGGGGACGTCGACGATGCCGTTCGTCGGCCCCACCGGCAGCGTGCCGATCGCGATCCCGAGGTCGCGCGCACGCGGACGCGGCGTCGGCGGCACCGGTGACATCGCACGGGAGCGTATCCAGCGTGGATCAGGAACGGCGCGTCACTGCGGGAAGCCGTTGTTGCCGATCGCGACGAGCAAGAGGATGAACAGGCCGATCACGACGACGAGCGTGATCCCGCCGAGCACGAGCAGGCCCCTCCCCGACCGCCGTTGCCACGTGGGGTTCTCGTCGCTCGCGAGGGCGAACCCGCATGCGATCGCCACGACGAATCCGAGAACGCCTTCGTGCCACAGCCGATCGCGCGCGAACACCGCGATGAAGATCGGGGTCGCGGCGCCGCACAACGCGACGGCGAGCAACAACGTTCGGCCCTCGGCCCCGACCCGGCGGCGCTCCCCCACGGCCGCATTATGACGTGCGGATCCGCGGTGGTCAGGCCTGCACGGCGACGCCCGGCACGGCGACGCTCGGAACGGAGCTCGGCACGGAGCTCGGCACGGAGCTCGCGACCACCAGCGGCTCGATCGGCGCGCGCTCGTCGGCGAAGCTCTCGGTGAGGTACTCGGCGCAGTCGACGCGGTTCATCGGCCGCGCGTACAGGTAGCCCTGCACGTTCGGGCAGCCGAGCTCCCCGAGCAGCTCGGCCTGGCTGCGCCGCTCGACCCCTTCCGCGACCACGTCGAGCCCGAGGGAGCGCGCGAGGTCGATGATGCTCTTCACGAGCACGCTCGAACCGCTCTGCGGGTGCAGATCGGAGACGAACGAGCGATCGATCTTCACCACGTCGGCGGGCAGCTCGGCGAGGTACGAGAGCGACGAGTAGCCGGTGCCGAAGTCGTCGATCGCGATGCGGATGCCCTCGGCGCGCAGCGCGTTCAGCCGTGCACTGCTCTCGGCGAGGTCGCGCACGAGCATGCTCTCGGTGATCTCGAGCGTCAGCTTTCCGGCGGGTACGCCGGTGGCGTTCAGGATCGCCATGACGGCCTCGACGAAGTCGTCGACCTCGAGCTGCACCGGCGACACGTTGACCGCGAGATGCAGGTGCTCGCAGCCGGGAATCGTCTGCCGCCACGCGGCGAGCTGCGCGGTCGCGGTCTGCAACACCCAGAGACCGATGGCGCGGATGTCGCCGCTGTCCTCTGCGAGCGGGATGAACTCGGTAGGTTGCACGAGCCCGCGCGTCGGATGGTTCCAGCGCAGCAGCGCTTCGACACCGCCGACGTGACCGGCGGGCGTCAGCGTCGGCTGGTAGTAGACGAGCAGCTCGGCGCGTGAGATCGCGCCGCGCAGATCGTTCCGCAGTTGGTCGCGCTCACGCATCTGGGCTTCGAGCCCGGCGTCGTAGCGCGCGACCTGGTTCTTGCCGGCGGACTTCGCGACGTACATCGCGAGGTCCGCGCTGCGGATCAGGTCGCGCGCGTCGCGGGATCCGACACAGTCCGATCCCGCGACACCAATGCTCGCGGGCAGGAAGACCTCGCGACCGTCGACGACGATCGGCGGCTGCAGCACGTTCGAGATGCGCGCCGCGGTCCGCGCCGCGACCGCTTCCGATCCGTTCACGACGACCGCGAACTCGTCGCCGCCGAGCCGCGCGAGCAGATCGGTGTCGCGCAGCGTGCCGTGCATGCGCTCCGCGACCGCGCGTAGCGCATGGTCCCCGACGAGGTGCCCGAGGCGATCGTTCACACGCTTGAAGTTGTCGAGGTCGATGAAGAGCACGCTCACCGATTCACCCGACTCGCTCACCGCGCGGGCGAGGCACTCGTTGAAGGCGCTGCGGTTCGGAATCTGTGTGAGCGGGTCCGAGAGGTCCTGGTCCTCGCTGCGCCGCCATGCGAGCAGGTGCGTGACGCTCACCGCGAGGACGAACGCACCGTGCACCAACGCCCACAGCACCGGCCGGTGCCACTCGGACGCCGATCCGTAGACGTCCTGCGGCAGGAACCAACCCATCACCGCGTGGTGCAGGACGGTCATGAGGATGCAGAGGCCGAAGGCGCTCCAGTCCTGGTAGAGCGCGACGACGCCGACCATCACGAAGAAGAGGAAGTGGGCCTCGGTCATGCCGCCCGCGAAGTCGACGAAGGCGGCCGACGCGAGCATCAGCGACATCGTCGACGAGAGCATGCGCGTGCGACGGCTCGCGTGCGGCGCGAGCGCGGCGACCGCCGGCACCGCGATCAGCGCGGCCTCCCCCGCGACGAGGGCGAAGGCGAACCCGCGCAGCAAACCGAAGACCGCGAGCGCCAAGGCCTGGACCAGTGCATAGCGCACGATCAAGGTGTGTCGACGTTGCCAGACACGCTCGGGCAGCGCGCGGCCCTCGGGCAACCAGTCGATCGTGCGGTGCCAGAGCCGCAGCACGACGCTGCGCTGCCGCGTCTCGTCGCTCATCGCGCCACCACCGATCGCGATCCCTCGATGCCGCGCCGCGCGGCGAGCGGGTGCAGCGCGATCCAGCACCCCCACACCGTGAGCGCTTCGAGCGCGCTCGAGATCTCGTCGGCCGCGCCGAAGCCTTCGGGTCGCCACGGCGTCGGCCCGACGGGAAGGCCGGTCGTCCGGCTCACGAGCCACAGCACCACGACACACGCGCTGCTGATCGCGATCGCGCGCACGAGCGCGCGACCGGGCGTGCCCGCGATCCGCCACGCGCACGCGACTTGGACCACCGCGAGCACCGTGAAGAACGCGCCGTACAACGCCGACGCGCGGAAGTGCGCGGGGACGACGAACGCGTGGATGAACGCGGCGATCACGAGACCCCACGCGGCCGTTCGCAGACCGACCGATCCCGGCTCCGGCGCCGGCGCGGTCGCGGTGTGAGGCGTCCAGCGGGCGCGCAGCTCCTGCCATCCGATCGCGCCGACGAGTGCGAGCATCGGCAGTCCGAACACGACGAAGTGCGCGGCATGCGCCCGGAAGACCGAGACGGCCATGCCGTTCCATCGTCGTCGCGGGACCTCCAGTTGAGGCTTTCGGGGAGTTCGTGACGTTACGGTGACGACGTGGACGGCGTGGACGGCCCTGTGGTCTCGATGCCCGTGGTCTGGGACGAGCGCCACCGCGGGCACGCGCCCGGCGCGGGCATCTGGCTGGGCGTGCCGGTGCCCGGCGACGAGGAGCCCGAGCGAGGCGACGCGCTCGGCGCCGCACTGCGCGCCGCCGGCTGCGAGTTGACCCCCGCCACCGACCACGGCGACGACCCGTTGCTGCGCGTGCACTCGGCCGACTTCGTCGCGTACCTCGAATGCGCACACCGCCGGTGGGTCGAGGAGGGTCACGTCGAGGACCCGGGCCAGCCGGTCGTCGTGCCGTACGTGTTCGCGCTGCGCCAGCTCACGTCGGGCCGGCCGCCGCACCCGCCTGCCGCGATCCGTGCGATGGCCGGCCTCTACGCGATGGACACGATGACCTTGATCAGCGCGGGTACCTACACCGCGGCGCGTGCCGCGGTCGACGGCGCGTTGACCGCCTGCGACCTCGTGCTCGCGGGCGCGCCCGCCGCGTACGCGGCGGTGCGGCCGCCCGGTCACCACGTCGGGCCCGACTTCTACGGCGGCTCGTGCTACCTCAACAACGCGGCGGTCGCCGCGCAGTACCTGCGGGACCAGGGCTGCGCGCGTGTCGCGATCGTCGACGTCGACGCGCACCACGGCAACGGGACGCAGGAGATCTTCTACGCGCGCGGCGACGTGTCCTACGGGTCCGCGCACATCGATCCCGCGCACGGTTGGTTCCCGCACTACGCGGGCTTCGCCGACGAGCGCGGCACAGACGCGGGCAGCGAAGCCAACCGCAACCTTCCGCTCGCTCCAGGCGCGGGCGACGACGAATGGCTCGCCGCGGTCGACGCGCTCGTCGCCGAGGCGGGCGAGCATCGGCCCGACGCGCTCGTCGTCTCGCTCGGCGTCGACGGCGCCGCCGACGATCCCAACAGCCCGTTCGCGGTCACGGCCGACGGCTACCGCGCGATCGGCGCACGCCTCGCGTCGCTCGACCGGCCGACCGTGCTCGTGCAGGAGGGCGGCTACGTGCTCGACACGCTCGGCG
>DATBAK010000021.1 GCA_036271555.1 Acidimicrobiia bacterium | reverse complement strand
GGTCGAGCGCGCGGGCCGCTTCGACGACACGGCCTTCCTGCTCGTCGCCGATCACGGCATGGAGGAGAACGACCCCGCGTGCACCGGCGACTGGGACGTCGCCCTGCGCGAGGCCGGCGTTTCCGTTCGCGACGAGGCCTACGGGTTCCTCTACCTCGGCGTAGAGTCCGCGTCGTAGGCGGGCTCGGACTCGGGGGTCAGGGATGAGCAAGCGGATCGCGATCGTGCTCGTCGCGGTGCTCGCGCTCGCGGCGTGCGGCAGCAGCAAGTCGTCGGGATCCGGCGACAACGGCAGTCACCTGCCGACTGCCCCCGGCGCGACGAACGGCAACGGCGGCGGCACCAACAGCGGCTTCGCATCACTGGTCGAGCAGGCCAAGAACGCGAAGTACAAGGTGACCTACTCGAGCGACAACCGCGATGTGTTCACGATCGCGCAGGACCCTCCGAAGTTCGCCATGATCGAAGGCGACTCCGCGACCTACGTGACCGCCGACGGATCGTCCGTCAGCTGCTCGGGCACGGGCTCCGCCGCGACCTGCACGCAACTCCCCGGCACCGGCAGCGCGATCCAGCAGGGGATGGCGAGCGCGTTCGGCGCGGTGGGTCAGCTGTTCGTCACGCTCGCGAACGAGAACCTCGGCGGGCTCAGCAACTTCGTGCACATCAAGACGACGAGCAAGTCGATCGCGGGTCGCGACGCGGAGTGCGCCGCGCTCGACAAGAGCAGCCTCGGCGTACTCGGCGCCTCGATCGGGAACGCGTCGTATCAGGTGTGCGTCGACAAGGACACCGGCGTCATGCTGTCGACGAAGACGACCGACCAGAGCGGCAAGACCGACGAGGTCACCGCCACCGATTTCAGCTCGCCGAGCGACAGCGACTTCACGCCGCCCGCGACCCCGTCGACGATCCCGGGCCTCGGTTCCACCCCGTCCACATAGTCCGCGCAGAGTCCGCGCGGAGTCCGCGCACTCAGCGCGAGTACGGAACCCGCGTCAGACCCCGCTGCTCGTAGACGTTCACCCACAGGGCTCCGGGAGTCGTGACGAGCCGCACGATCGGCAGACCGAGCGGGGTGGTCGCGCCCACGACTCGGTGGGTCACCGCGTCGTAGGGCGTCACCGAGCCGGCCGTGCTGCTGTCGGGTTGCGACGCGACCCAGACGACGCCATCGGCGACGGCGACCGTGACGTTGACCGTGCCGCGCGGGCGGATCGTGCGTCCGATCTGCGCGCCCGAACGTTCGTCGATCTCGATCACGCCGCTCGCGACCTGGAGCCACAGCCGGCCGGGGCTCGAGCCGGCGATCGCCATCACGTCGCGGCGCGTGACGCGGGTCCGAAGCGTGCGCGTGTCGAACCGTTCGAGCTCGTATCCGGCACCGCCGCCCGTGTACCAGAGCGCGCCGGACCCTGCGATGACACCGAACGTGCGTGGGGTCAAGGTCTGCGACGAGCGCCGAACGATGCGATTCGTTGCGGGGTCGATCGCGACGATGTCGCCGTACAGCCCGTCCGGCTCCGGACGTGCCACCCACAGGCGGCCGCCGAAAAACGCAATGCCGTCCGGGTCGAACTGGCCTTCGCGAAGGGAAATCGTGGCAGCGACGTGGTTGGTGCGCGGATCGATGCGCGTGACGGCCGCGGTACCGGTGTCGTCGACCCAGATCGAACCCGCGCCCGCGGCGAGGCTGCGCCCGTCGCTCTCACCGCGGACGGGGATCCTCGCGATCACTCGCCCGTCGGCCGGATCCATGCGCACGACCCGGTCGGCCTGCGAGACCCAGAGCGATCCGTACGCCGCGAGCATGTCCATCCCGTACTGGTCGAACGGGCGCGGCGTTCCGATGCGCACGCGCGGTGGCGCAGTCGTGACCGGCGCGATCGTGCGAACCCGGGGGCGGTTCCGCGTAACCGTCAGTGAGACGCACATCACAACGACGGCGGCGACGATGAGCGCGATCGCGCTCGACCGTGCCCGGCGGCGGCGACGGATGCGCGCCGCGCGCTCGCGTACGGTCGCAACCGGCGCGGGTTCGGGCGCCGATTCGATCAGCGGCTCCAGCAACGTCTCGAGGTCGTTCATCGTCCGTGCTCCTCCACGTCGGTCTCACCGAGGCTCAACGCGAGATGCCCACGCGCGTCGTGCAAGGCGCGCGCGACCGTTCCCGGCGCGATCCGGAGGGCGGCCGCGATGTCGCGCTCGCGCAGCCCCGCGAGGTAGCGCAGCGCGATCACCTCGCGCTCGCGTGGCGGCAGCCGGTTCACCGCGTCCCAGACAACGACCGAGAGCTCGACCGGACGCGTCTCCGTGTCGGCGACCAACCGCGACGCGACGGCGGTGCGCCGGCGTGTCGCGCGTCGTTCCGCCCGCACGCGGTTGCGCGCCACCACCCACGTCCATCCCTCCGGCGACGCCATGCGCCGCACGCGCGTCCAGCGCTCGTACGCGCGGGCGAACGCCTCATCCACCGCTTCCGCACACGCGTCGCGATCGCCGCAGACGAGGTAGAGCGACGCGAAGACCCGTCGATAGTGCGCGCGGTACCACTCGTCGAACCCACGGTCGTCGAGCTCGCTCGGTTCGGTCATCTCGCAGGGCAGAGCGCGCCGGCGTCGGTTCTCTTGGGTTCGCTTAGTACTGAACTTCCCAGAGGCAGAGGCCCTGCGCGGGCGCGGGCTGCGCGGCCACGGCGCGGTCGCCCGCGCGCAGCACGGCGAGCAGGTCGCCGGGCCGGCGCTTGCCGGCGCCGACCTCGACGAGCGTGCCGACGATCGAGCGCACCATCTGCCAGCAGAACGCGCGGGCGCGGATCTCGAAGCGCAGCACACCGTCGCCGTCGTCGCGCCAGCGCGAGTCGAGGACGCGCCGCATCGTCGTCGAGCCCTCGGGTCCCTTGCGGCAGAACGACGCGAAGTCGTGCTCGCCGATGAACACGTCGGCCGCCATCCGCAAGCGCGCGAGGTCGAGCGGCTCCGAGACCCACCACGCGTACCGCGCGAGGAACGGATCCGGCATCGGCCGGTTCACGATCGTGTACACGTACGAACGCGCGGTCGCCGAGTGGCGCGCGTCGAAGCCCGGGTCGACGAGATCCGCGGCGCGCACCACGATCTCGGGACCGAGCATCGAGTTGAGCGCGCTCTGCAGTCGCCACGCGTCGAGGCCGGGCTCGGCTTCGAAGCTCACGACCTGCCCGCGCGCGTGCACGCCGGCGTCGGTGCGGCCCGCGCACGTGAGGTCGACCGGATGGCGCAAGACCTTCTCGATCGCGCCGCCGAGCACGCCGCCGACCGTGCGCACGCGCGGCTGCGAAGCTTGCGCGGCGAAACCGCGGAACCCGGTGCCGTCGTACGCGACGACGAGCCGCACCTTCGCGGGCCCGGCCGGTGTGTCGAACAGACTCACGGCCGAGTGGCCCGCGGGGACCGGACCTAGACCAGCTCGATACGCGCCATCGGCGCGCTGTCGCCGGCGCGGGGACCGAGCTTGAGAATGCGCGTGTAGCCGCCGTTGCGGTCCTCGTAGCGCGGGCCGATCTCACCGAACAGCTTGTGCACGACGTCCTTGTCGTGGATGCGTGCGACGACGAGTCGCTGCTGGTGCAACCCGCCGCGCTTCGCCTTGGTGATGAGTCGCTCGGCGTACGGCCGCAGCGCCTTCGCCTTCGCCTCCGTGGTGACGATCGCCTCCGACGCGAACAAGTGCGCGGCGAGGTTGGCGAGCATGAGGCGGTGGTGCGCGGGCGAGCCGCCGAAACGCGGGCCCTTCTTCGGACGGGGCATCGCTACTCCTTGACCCGCAGCGAGAGCCCGCGCTCGTCGAGCTTCTGCAGGACCTCCTCGAGCGACTTCGAACCGAAGTTCGTGATCGCGAGCAGATCGTCTTCGGTCTTCTGCACGAGCTGGCCGATCGTGTCGACGCGCGCCCGCTTGAGGCAGTTGCGCGGCCGCTCCGACAGGTCGAGCTCCTCGATGGGAAGCTCGAGGTCGGGCGAGGTCGCGAGCGTCGGCGAGGTCTCGCCGAGCTCGAGGCCGCGCTGCTCGTCGGAGAGATCGGCGATGAGGCCGACGAGGTTGCGCAGCGTGTCGCCCGCCGACGCGAGCGCATCGCGCGGCGTGATCGAACCGTCGGTCTCGATCTCGATCGTGAGCCGGTCGTAGTTCGTCGCCTGCTCGACACGCGTCGGCGTGACGCTGAACGCAACCCGGCGCACCGGCGAGAAGATCGCGTCGACGGGGATGATCCCGATCGGGTCGGTGCCCGCCTTCTTCGCACGCTCGGCGGACAGGTAACCGCGACCCTGCTCGATCGTGAGGTCGAGCGCGAGCCGGCCACCCGCGTTCACCGACGCGATCACGAGGTGCGGGTTGAGGACCTCGACGTCGGATGTCGCCTGGATGTCACCGGCGGTCACGTCGCCCGGGCCGCGCGAGTCGAGGCGCAGCGTCACCGGCTCCTCCGACGTCGTGCGCAGCACGAGGTCCTTCACGTTGAGGATCAGGTCGGTGACGTCTTGCTTGACGCCCTTGATCGTGTCGAACTCGTGCAGCGCGTCGTCGAAGCGGATGCGGGTGACGGCCGCGCCGGGAATCGACGAGAGCAGCGTGCGCCGCAGGCTGTTGCCGAGCGTGTGGCCGAAGCCGGGCTCGAGCGGCGAGATGACGAACGTCTGGGTGTTGCCCTCGGCCTCGCCGACTTCGATCTCTGGACGCTGAATGATGAGCATTTATGCCTCGCGCTTCGCGGTGGCTGGGGGAAGTGGCTACTTGGAGTAGAGCTCGACGATGAGCTGCTCGCGCACCGGGATCTCGATCTGCGCGCGCAACGGGAGCTCGCGCACGGTGACCCGGTGGTCGGAGGCCGAGGCGTCGAGCCACTGCGGGACGGCCCGGTCGAGCGTGTCGATGTTGTGGCGGATCACGATCATGTTCTTCGCCTTGGTGCGCAGCTCCGCGACGTCGCCCTTGCGGAGCGTGTACGACGGGATCGTCACGCGCTTGCCGTTCACCGACACGTGCCCGTGCCGCACGAGCTGGCGAGCCTGGTTCCGGCTCGACGCGAAGCCGGCACGGAACACGATGTTGTCGATGCGCGTCTCGAGCATGCGCAGCAGGTTCTCGCCCGTGATGCCCTGCTGGCGCGCGGCCTCCGCGTAGAGGTTGCGGAACTGCTTCTCGAGCAGCCCGTAGATGCGGCGCGCCTTCTGCTTCTCGCGCAGCTGGAGCAGGTACTCGCTCTCGCGAATGCGACCGCGGCCGTGCTGGCCGGGCGGGTACGGGCGACGCTCGATCGGGCACCGCATCGAGTCGCACTTCGTGCCCTTGAGGAACAGCTTCACCCGCTCACGCCGGCAGAGCCGGCAGACGGGACCGGTGTAACGCGCCATCTTCTAGACCCTCCGCCGCTTGGGAGGGCGGCAGCCGTTGTGCGGGATCGGCGTGACGTCCTTGATGCCGACCACCTCGATGCCGGTGTTCTGCAGCGAGCGGATCGCGGTCTCACGTCCCGAGCCCGGACCCTTCACGACCACGTCGACCTTGCGGACGCCGTGCTCCATCGCGCGCTTCCCGGCGGCCTCGGCCGCGAGCTGCGCCGCGAACGGCGTCGACTTGCGCGAGCCCTTGAACCCGACGTTGCCCGACGACGCCCAGGAGAGCGTGTTGCCCTGCTGGTCGGTGATCGTGATGATCGTGTTGTTGAACGAAGACTTGATGTGCGCCACCGCGTAGGCGACGTTCTTGCGCTCTTTGCGCTTGGGGCGACGGCCCCCGGTGCTGGGTTTTGCCATTGAAGTTTTCGGCCTCGATCGCGCGGTGACGACGGATGGGTTGACGGACGAGCGGTGCGCGGCGGCGAGCGCTACTTGCGGGCGCGCTTCTTGCCGGCGACGGTCTTCTTCGGACCCTTGCGGGTGCGGGCGTTCGTGCGCGTGCGCTGCCCGCGCACCGGCAGACCGCGGCGGTGACGGAGGCCCTCGTAGCAGCCGATCTCCATCTTCCGCTTGATGTTCTGCGCGACCTCGCGGCGCAGGTCGCCCTCGACCTGCACGTTCGCCTCGATGTCGGCGCGCAACCTCGAGACCTCTTCGTCGGTGAGGTCACGCACGCGCGTGTCGGGCGACATGCCGGTCCGGTCGCACACCTTCTGTGCGGTCGTACGACCGATGCCGTAGATGTACGTGAGCGAGATCTCGAGCCGCTTCTCGCGCGGGATGTCGACACCGGAGATACGAGCCATGCGTCTTCCTTCAGCCCTGGCGCTGCTTGTGACGGGGGTTCGTGCAGATGACGCGCACCGAGCCGTGCCGGCGGATCACCTTGCACTTCTCACAGATCTTCTTGACCGACGGTCGAACTTTCACGCGCTTCCTTCGCCGAGAACGGCTTCGAGTTACTTGTACCGATAGGTGATGCGGCCGCGGGACAGGTCGTACGGCGTGAGCTCCACCTGGACCTTGTCGCCCGGCGCGATGCGGATGTAGTTCATCCGCATCTTCCCGGAGATGTGGGCGAGCACCCGATGCCCGTTGTCGAGCTCGACGCGGAACATGGCGTTCGGCAGAGGCTCGACCACGGTGCCTTCCACCAGGATCGCGTCATCCTTGGGCTTCGCCAGAGAGCTCACCACCTCATGCGGGGACAGCAGGAACGAAATCGAGAACGGACAGAGACGTTCGGGCACGGCCGGCGTGCCCCAGCAGCGAGCGCGCAGAACGGGCTCGGAGCCGACTGATGAGGTTACACCAGCGGAAATACCGCCCGCCAGGCGTGCTGATGGTGGTCACCAGGGCAGGGTCAGGACCTCCGGGCCGTCGTCGGTCACCGCGATCGTGTGCTCGAAGTGGGCGGAACGCCGCCCGTCGGCCGTCACGACCGTCCAGCCGTCGGCCAGCACCCGGCTCCGAGCCGAGCCCGCGTTCACCATCGGCTCGATCGCGATCACGAGTCCCGGCTTGAGTCGCAGACCGCGACCCGGGGGCCCGTGGTTCGGGACCTGCGGGTCCTCGTGCATCTCGGTCCCGATGCCGTGGCCCACGTACTCACGCACGACCGAGAAGCCGGCCTTCATGACCACGGCCTCCGACACCGCGCCGACGTCGCCGAGTCGGTTGCCCGCGACGGTCGCGTCGATCGAGGCCTGGAGCGCGCGCCGGGTGATGTCGATGAGCCGCTTGCTCTCGTCGTCGACTTCACCGACGGGGACCGTGACCGCGGCGTCGGCGTGCCAGCCCTCGATGATCGCCCCGCAGTCGATCGACACGATGTCGCCTTCTTCGAGCACCCGATCTCCCGGGATGCCGTGCACGATCACCTCGTTCGGCGAGATGCAGGCGACCGCGGGGAAGCCGTGGTAGTTGAGGAAGTTCGAGCGCGCGCCGCGTTGGTCGAGCACCTCGTGCGCGGCCCGGTCGAGATCCGCGGTCGTCGCGCCCGGTCGTGCCGCGCGCGTGCAGACCTCGTGCATCTCCGCGACGACCGTCCCCGCGCGCCGCATGAGGGCGATCTGCTCCGCGGACTTGCGCGTGATCACGCCGCGAACGCGTCCGCTACCGCGCCCGGAGCGGCGAGCAGCGGGGAAGCCGAGCGGGCCGGGTATCCCGGCCTGCAGCAAGCGCGACCGTAGAGAGCGAGGCCGACCATCAACTCGGCGCGAGCGTCGTGTCGATCTCGCTGACGATGCGATCGAACACCGCGTCGCCTTCGCCGACGCCGTTGACGACGCGGACGTGCTTGCCGATCTCCCGATAGAAGTCGAGGATCGGCTTCGTGTCCGTCTCGTAGGCCTCGAGCCGGCGCTCGACCGCTTCCTCGGTGTCGTCGTCGCGCTGCACGACCTCGTGGCCGCATGTGTCACAGACCCACGGCACTTCCGGCGGCATCGTCACGTGGTACACGCGCTGGCAGTCGACGCAGACCCGCCGACCCGAGATGCGGTCGAGCACGATCTCGAGCGGCACGTCGAGGTTGACGACGAGGTCGAGCGGATGACCGTCGAGGATCGTCTCGAAGCTCTCGGCCTGACCGAGGGTGCGCGGGAAGCCGTCGAGCACGAAGCCCTCACCGAGTGGGCCGCCGGGCTCGAGCGCTTCGGTGACGACGCCGAGCACCGTCTCGTCGGGCACGAGCTCGCCCGCGTCCATGTACTCCTTCGCCTTGAGGCCGAACTCGGTCTCGAGCCGGGCGAGCTCGCGAAAGAGATCGCCCGTGGAGAAGTGCGCGATGTCGTAGTGCTCGGAAATGCGCACGGCTTGCGTGCCTTTTCCGGCACCCTGCTTGCCGAGGAGGACGAGCCGGGGTCGAGGCTGCATGGGCGTCAGGACTTCAGGAAGCCCTCGTAGTTGCGCATCATCAGCTGGCTGTCGATCTGTTGCATCGTCTCCAGCGCGACACCCACGACGATGAGCAGCGTCACTCCACCGAACGGGAACTGCTGGATGTTCCAGACCTTCAGCACGAGCAGCGGTATCAGCGCGATCACCGTCAAGAACAGCGATCCCGGCAGCGTGATCCGGTTCAGCACCTTCGCGAGATAGCGCTCGGTCGGCGGTCCGGGCCGGATGCCGGGGATGAAGCCGCCCTGCTTCCGGATGATGTCGGCCTGCTGCGCGGGGTTGAAGGCGATCGCCGTGTAGAAGTACGCGAAGAACACGATCATCAAGCCGTAGATCGCGACGTAGAACCACGTGACCCCACTCTGCGGCACGAGGTTGCTCTGGATGAACCGTTTGAACCCGTCCCACGGCGTGACCTGCGCCAGGATCGCCGGGAACTGGAGTAACGAAGCCGCGAAGATCACCGGGATGACGCCGGACTGGTTGACCTTCAACGGGATGTAGGTGCTCTGGCCGCCGTACATGCGCCGGCCCACGACGCGTTTCGCGAACTGAACCGGGATTCTTCGCTGCCCGGATTCGACGTAGACGATGGCGACGATCAATCCGATCGACATCGCGATGATCACGAAGAACTGCAGCTTCGATCCCTGCGTGAACACGTCGCCGAGCTGATACGGGATGCGCGCCATCACCGCCACCATGATGATGAGCGACATCCCGTTGCCGATTCCGCGTTGGGTGATGAGCTCACCGAGCCACATCACGAGCGCGGTGCCCGCGGTCCACGTGATGACGATCAGCATGGCGCGCCACGCGTTGAAGTTCGGGATGAAGTCGACGCCCTGCGGCAGCCGGATGCCCGAGATGCCGAAGAGACCGGCGTTGCCGCTCTTCAGCGCGAACACGAACCCGGTCGACTGCACGAGCGCGAGGGCCACGGTCATGTACCGCGTCCACTGTGTGATCTTCTTCTGCCCGGACTGACCCTCGTTCTGCCATTCCTCGAGCTTCGGGATCACGACGCCGAGCAACTGCATGATGATCGACGCCGTGATGTACGGCATGATCCCGAGGAAGAAGACGGCGATGTTCGTGATCGCGCCGCCGGAGAACACGTCGAGGAACCCGACGATCCCGCCGCCGTCCTGCGCCTGCTTCTGCAGGTCCTTGATGGCGTGGAAGTCGACGTACGGAACCGGGATGTGGGATCCGACGCGGTAGATCGCGATGACGAAAAGGGTGAAGACGATCTTCTTCCGCAGGTCCGCGACGCGGAACATGTTCGCCAGACGGCTCAGACCATCCATGCGACGCGGGACCTCCTCAGGCGGACGGGGGACCGAACTTTACCGGTTGGTGTGCTGATTCCCGCGGGCGGGGGGGCGACGATCCGCCCACGGCGCCGGGATCACGGTCACCGAACCGCCGGCGGCCGTGATCGCGTCGGCCGCCGACTTCGAGAAGGCGTGCGCCGACACCGTGAGCTTCTTGGTGAGCGCGCCCCGGCCGAGCACCTTGACCAGGCCTTGCTTCGCGACGAGCCCGTGGGCGCGCAACGAATCGGGGCTCACCTCGGTGCCCGCATCGAAGCTGTCGAGCAGGTCGAGGTTCACCACGTGGTACTCGATACGGAAGGGGTTGTTGAACCCCTTGGCCTTCGGTGTGCGGCGGTGGATCGGGGTCTGGCCACCCTCGAAGCGGGGCGAGACGTTGCCGCGGGCGCCGGTGCCCTTCGTGCCGCGGCCGGCCGTCTTGCCGCCCTTGCCGCCGATGCCGCGACCGACGCGTCGCGCGGCGCGGCGCGAACCCGGTGCGGGGACGAGATCGTGGATCTTCATGCGACCTCCTCCACGGTGACGAGGTGCGGGACCCGCGCGATCATGCCGCGGATCTCGGGGCGGTCGGGCAGCGTGTTCGTGCTGCCGATCTTGCGCAGGCCGAGCGCGCGGATGGTGCCCCGCTGCTTCGGCTTCGTACCGATCCGGGACCGGACGAGTGTGACCTTGAGCTCGGCCATCACGCGACCTCGACGATCTCGTGCTTGGGCCGGTTGCGCTCCCGGTACGCGCCGAGCATGCCCTTCGTCGAGACTTCTTCGATGTCGAGGCCACGCATCTTCGCGACATCGTCGGGACGGCGGAGCGACTGAAGCCCCTGGATCGTCGCGCGCGCCACATTGATCGCGTTCGACGAGCCGATCGACTTCGCGAGCACGTCGTGGATGCCGGCGGCCTCGAGGATCGCGCGCGCCGCGCCGCCCGCGATCACGCCGGTACCGGGCGCCGCGGGCTTGATGAGCACGCGCGCGGCGTCGTGCTCGCCGAGCACCGCGTGGGTCACGGTCGAGCCCGCGAGCGGCACGTTGAAGAGGCTCTTGCGCGCCTCCTCCATGCCCTTCTGGATCGCGGCGGGCACTTCCTTCGCCTTGCCGTAGCCAAGCCCGACGTTCCCACTGCCGTCGCCCACGGCCACGAGCGCGGTGAACGAGAAGCGCCGGCCGCCCTTCACGACCTTCGCCACTCGGTTGATCGCGATCACTCGCTCGTCGTACTGGCCTTCGGCCATGACAACTCCCTCTCAGACCTAGAAGACGAGGCCGCCCTCGCGGGCCCCGTCGGCGACGGCCGCGACGCGACCGTGGTAGTTGAAGCCGCCGCGGTCGAACACGACGGTGCTGATGCCGGCGTCCTTGGCGCGCTGCGCGAGCAGCAGCCCGACCTGCTTCGCGGCGTCGACCGTTGACGTCGCGCCGCTGCGCTGCTCGGCCTCGATCGTCGACGCGGCGACGATCGTGCGTCCCGCGAGATCGTCGATCGCCTGCACGTAGACGTGCTTGTTCGAGCGGAACACCGCGAGACGCGGCCGCTCGGGCGTACCCATGATCTTCTTGCGGACCCGGCGGTGCCGCCGCTTGAGTCGCTCGGACTTCGAGAGCGCCATGACCTACCTCGTCACTTCGCCGACTTGCCGGCCTTGCGCAGCACGCGCTCGCCGGCGTAGCGGATGCCCTTGCCCTTGTAGGGCTCGGGCTTGCGGATCTTGCGGATGTCGGCCGCGACCTGACCGACCTGCTGCTTGTCGAAGCCGCGCACGGAGATGCGGATCGGCGTGGGCGTTTCGAAGGTGATGCCGTCGGGCGCATCGATGACGACGGGGTGCGAGAACCCGAGCTGGAGCTCGAGCCGGTTCGGCCCGCTCGCCGCGGCGCGATAGCCGACGCCGACGATCTCGAGCTCCTTCACGAAGCCGTCCGAGACACCGGTCACCATGTTCTGCACGAGCGTGCGCGTGAGGCCGTGCAGCGCGCGGTTCTGGCGCTCGTCGTCGGGACGCGACACGACGATGGCTTCGCCGTCGCGGCTCACGCCGATCGTGCCGGCCACGTCGAGCTGCAGCGATCCCTTCGGACCCTTCACCTCGACGCGCTGGCCGTCGATCTTCACGTCGACGCCGCTCGGCACCGTGATGGGCTTCTTCCCGACACGCGACATGGTGTGCTCCTACCAGACCTGGCAGAGAACTTCGCCGCCCATGCGGCGACGGCGCGCCTCGCGGTCGGTCATGAGTCCCTGGTTGGTCGACACGATGGCGATCCCCATGCCGCCGAGAACGCGCGGCACGCCGTCGGAGGCGCGGTAGACGCGCAGGCCGGGACGCGAGACGCGCTTCAGGCCGGAGATCGTGCGCCGCCGGTCGGCGCTGTACTTCATCCGGATGGTCAACGTCTTGCCGGGTCGCTCGGACTCGTCGGTCACGGTGTAGCCCGTGATGTAGCCCTCGTTCTGCAGGATGCGCGCGAGCGCTTCCTTCAGCTTCGACGACGGCATCGCGACGTCGTCGTGGAACGCGGTGTTCGCGTTCCGCAGCCGGGTGAGCATGTCGGCGATCGGATCGGTCATCGTCACTGCGCCAACCCCCTCACCACGACGACTTCGTCAGGCCGGGGATCTCCCCGGCGTGGCCCATCTCGCGCAGACAGATCCGGCACAACCCGAAGGCGCGATACACCGAGCGCGGCCGGCCACATCGGCGGCAGCGCGTGTAACCGCGCACCTTGAACTTCGGGGTGCCCTGTTGCTTGTTGACGAGTGCCTTCTTGGCCATCTGTACCTGTGCCCTATCCCTCGCGACGGAATGGGAAGCCGAGCGCGCGCAGGAGCGCGCGGCCTTGGTCATCTGTCTCGGCGGTCGTGACGATCGTGATGTCCATGCCGCGGACCGCGTCGATCTTGTCGTAGTCGATCTCCGGAAAGATCAGCTGTTCGGTGACGCCGAACGTGTAGTTGCCGCGGCCGTCGAACTGCGAAGGCGACATGCCACGGAAGTCACGGATGCGCGGGATCGCCAGCGTCACCAGGCGGTCGTAGAACTCCCACATCCGGTCGGCGCGCAGCGTGACCTTGGCGCCGATCTCGTTGCCCTCGCGCAGCTTGAACCCCGCGATGGACTTCTTCGCCTTCGTCACGAGCGGCTTCTGCCCGGTGATGATCTGGAGGTCGGTGACCGCGCCGTCGAGCAGCGACTTCTGCTGCGTCGCCTTGCCGACACCCATGTTCACCACGATCTTGACGACGCGCGGTACCTGCATCGGGTTCGCGAGCGCGAGCTCCTGCTGGAGCTGCGGCTTCACGACTTCCTCGTAGCGCACCTTCAGACGCGGGCGCTCGCTCGTTGCCGCGACCATCAGAGGTCTCCCTCGCACTTGCGGCAGATGCGGATCTTCTTGCCGTCGTCGTCGAAGCGGTAACCGATGCGCGTCGGCTTGTGGCACGACTTGCACACGATCCCGACGTTGGACGCGTGGAGCGGCATCTCCTTGTCGATGATGCCGCCCTGCATCGTGGAGCGCGTCGGCTTCTGGTGCTTCTTCGCGAGGTTGACGCGGTCGATGATCACCTTGTTCGTACGCGGGAGCACGCGCATGATGTCGCCGCGCTTGCCGAGCTCCTTGCCCGACAGCACCTCGACCTCATCGCCCTTCCTGAGCTTCATCACAACACCTCCGGAGCGAGCGACACGATCCGCATGAAGCGGCGGTCGCGCAGCTCGCGGCCGACGGGACCGAAGATGCGCGTGCCGCGCGGCTGCATCTGGTCGTTGATGAGCACGGCCGCGTTCTCGTCGAAGCGGATGTAGCTGCCGTCGGGACGGCGCTTCTCCTTCTTCGTGCGGACGACGACGCACTTCACGACGTCGCCCTTCTTCACGGCCGCGCCCGGCACCGCGACCTTGACGGTCGCGACGAAGACATCGCCGATGCTCGCGTAGCGCCGGCGGGTACCGCCGAGCACCTTGATGCACAGCACCTCGCGCGCACCTGAGTTGTCGGCCACTTTGAGCCGGGTTTCCTGCTGGATCATCTCGCGTTCCTGTCGCCTTACCGGGCCCGCTCGAGCACTTCGACGACCCGCCACCGCTTGTGACGCGACAGCGGCCGCGTCTCCTGGATGCGCACCCGGTCGCCTTCGCGCACCTCGTTCGCCTCGTCGTGCGCGTAGAGCCGGTTCGTGCGCTGCAGCGTCTTGCCGTAGCGCGGGTGTGCAACTCGGTCGATGACGCTGACCACGACGGTCTTGTCCATCTTCGACGAGACGACGATTCCCTCCCGCACCTTGCGTGCGTTCGGCCGCGCCGCGGCTTCGGACTCAGCCATCGGACGGCTCCTTCGAGAGGGATTCGTGCGCGTCGATCTCTCGCGAGCGCATGATCGTGTGGATCCGGGCGATGTTCTTCCGGACCTCCTTGAAACGGGCCACGTTGTCGAGCTCGCCGGTCGCGTTCTGGAAGCGGAGGTTGAACAGCGTCTGCTTCTCCTCCGCGAGCCGCACCTCGAGCGCGTCGTCGTGCATCTCGCGCAATTCCGAAGCCTGCTTCTTGGGCATCAGGCCTCCTCGCGCACGATGAAGCGCGCCTTCAGCGGCAGCTTGTGGATCGCGAGCCGCATCGCCTCGCGCGCGACCTCCTCGGGCACACCCGAGAGCTCGAAGAGGATGCGGCCGGGCTTCACGACCGCGACCCACGACTCGGGGTTGCCCTTGCCGGAACCCATGCGCGTCTCGGCCGGCTTCTGCGTGATCGGCTTGTCCGGGAAGACCGTGATCCAGACCTTCCCACCGCGCTTGATGTGACGGGTCATCGCGATACGAGCGGCCTCGATCTGACGGTTCGTCAGCCAGCCCGGTTCGAGGGCCTGGATACCGAAGTCGCCGAAGGCGATCTTCGTGCCTCCCTTGGCCATCCCCGTCCTGCGGCCGCGCTGCACCTTGCGGTGGCGGACCTTGCGTGGCATCAACATCAGCGGTCACTCCGACTCATGGCGCGTCTCTTACTCGTCGGTCGCGTGGAACTTGCCGGGCTCGTGGTGCTCGCGCGTCCGACGCTCGATCTCTTCTTCTTCCGCGAGCAGCCGCTCGAGCTCGGGGTCGGCCTCCTGCACGATCGGCTCCGCGCGGTCGTCGGTCTCGGTGCCGTCGTCGGCCACCGGCTCGGCCGCAGGACGGCGGCGACCGCCACCCGCGCTCACGACCCGGCGACCGGTCGCCTGACCGGCGGTCTCGCCCACCGCCATCGCGGCCTCGCGCGCGATCTTCTCCGCGGCCGCGGCCTTGTACGGGAGGATCTCGCCCTTGTAGATCCAGACCTTCACGCCGATGCGCCCGAACGTCGTGCGCGCCTCGGCGAGGCCGTAGTCGATGTCGGCGCGCAGCGTGTGCAACGGCACGCGACCTTCGCGGTAGCTCTCGCTGCGGCTCATCTCCGCGCCGCCGAGGCGACCGCCGCACTGCACCTTGATGCCGAGCGCGCCCGCCTTCATCGTCGTCTGCAGCGCGCGCTTCATCGCGCGCCGGAACGACACGCGCCCCGCGAGCTGGTCGGCGACGCCCTGCGCGATGAGCATCGCGTCGAGCTCGGGCTGCTTGATCTCCTGGATGTTGAAGTGGATGCGCGGGTTGCCCGTGACCTTGAGCAGCCCGGCGCGCAGGCGTTCGGCCTCCGCGCCGCGCCGACCGATGACGATGCCGGGGCGCGCGGTGTAGACGTCGACGCGCAGGCGATCACGCGTGCGCTCGATCTCGATGCGACTCACCGCCGCGCGCTCGAGCTGCTTGCGCAGGTACTCGCGGATCTTGATGTCCTCGACGAGGAAGTCGGTGTACTGGGTGCCGTCGGCGATCCAGCGCGACTTCCAGTCGGTGACGATCCCGAGCCGGAACCCGTAGGGGTTGACTTTCTGTCCCATTACTCGGTCTCTTCGCTCTCGTCGTCGGCGTCGGCTTCGACGTCGTCGGTCGCGTCCTCGGTGCTTGCCTCGATCTCGGCCTCGGTCTCGGCGACGGGCTCGTCCTCGGCCGTGCCCGCCTCGGGCGTGTAGTCGGCGAGCAGCTCGTCGACCGTCGCGCCCGACGCGCCGGTTTCCTCGTGATCGTGCTCGTCGTGCTCGTGGTCGTGCTCGTCGTGATCGTGTTCCTCGAGTGTCTCGCCCCGAGCCGCGGCGCGCGACGCGCGCACGCGATCGGCGCGCCGGCGCGCAAGCCGCCCGCTCGCGCTCGCGGGGCTCGCGCTCTCCTCGCGGCCGCGACGCGCGCGCAGCTCGTCGTCGCTGAAGCGCGCGAGCACGATCGTCAAGTGCGACGAGCGCTTGCGCACACGGAAGTACCGACCGCGTGCACGGGCCTGACCCCACTTGCGCGTGGGGCCCTCGTCGCAGAAGCAGCGCCGCACGTACAGCTCGTCGATCGGGATCTCCTTGTTGTGCTCCGCGTTGGCGATCGCCGACTCGAGCACCTTCAGCACGTGACCCGCGGCGGTACGGGGCTGCAGCTGGAGCACGCGCTCGGCGTCCTCCGCGGCCATGCCCCGCACGAGGTCGAGGACCGGTCGCACCTTGTACGGCGAGACGTTGAGGTGCCGAACGGACGCGCGCGCCTCGGCGCGGGTCTCGTCGCGGGTGTCGCCTGCGGCCTTCGTCGCCATCAGCGCCGGCTCGATCGCTCTTGTCCGGCATGGAACCGGAACGTACGGGTGGGCGCGAACTCGCCGAGCTTGTGGCCGACCATCGCCTCGCTCACGTACACGGGGACGTGCTTGCGCCCGTCGTGCACCGCGAACGTGTGGCCGACCATCTCGGGCGTGATCGTGGAACGGCGCGACCACGTCTTGATGACCTTGCGGTCGCCGGCCTCGTTCATGCGCTCGACCTTCACCCGGAGGTGCGTGTCGACGAACGGGCCCTTCTTGAGACTGCGGGGCATGAGCGATTACCTCCGGGAGCCGCGCGTGCGGCGCCGACGGACGATGAGCTGGTCGGACGGCTTGCCCTTCTTGCGGGTGCGGCCCTCGGGCTTGCCCCACGGCGAGACCGGCGGCCGGCCGCCGGAACTCTTGCCCTCGCCACCACCGAGCGGGTGGTCGACCGGGTTCATGGCGACACCGCGCGTCTGCGGGCGCACACCCTTCCACCGGTTGCGGCCCGCCTTGCCGATGGAGATGAGGCCGGCCTCGGCGTTGCCGACGGATCCGATCGTGCCGCGGCAGTCGATCGGGACGCGCCGCATCTCGGTCGACGGAAGCCGCAGTGTCGCGAAGGCGCCCTCCTTCGCGATCAGCTGGATCGAGGCACCCGCGCCGCGGCCGATCTTGCCGCCCGCGCCCGGCTTGAGCTCGACGTTGTGGACGGTCGTGCCGACGGGGATGAATCGCAGCGGCATCGCGTTGCCGACGCGGATCTCGGCTTCGCGCCCGCTCTGCAGCGTGTCGCCGACCGAGAGTCCCGAGGGGGCGAGGATGTAGCGCTTCTCGCCGTCGCGGTAGTGCAGCAGCGCGATGCGCGCGTTGCGGTTCGGGTCGTACTCGATCGACGCGACGCGCGCGGGAACGCCGTCCTTCTCGCGCTTGAAGTCGACGAAGCGGTAGAGGCGCTTGTGTGCGCCGCCGCGGTGCCGCGCGGTCTTGCGTCCGTACGAGTTGCGGCCGCCGGTGTTGTGCTTCGCGTGCGTGAGCGATTTCTCGGGACGATCGGTCGTGATCTCCTTGAAGTCGGAGACGCTCTGGAATCGGCGACCGGGGCTCGTGGGCTTGCGCTTGCGGACCGGCATCAACGGCTCCCGAAGATCTCGATGGAATCGCCCGCCGCGAGCGTCACGAGTGCGCGCCGCTCGTCGGCCCGAGACGACCAGTTGCCGGTGCGCCGATTGCGCTTGCGCTTGCCCTTGCGGTTGATCGTGTTCACGTTGGCGACGCGCACGTTGAAGATGGTCTCGACCGCGTGCCGGATCTCGATCTTGTTCGCGTCGGGCGCAACGACGAACGTGTAGATGCCCTCGTCGAACGAGGCGTACGACTTCTCCGACACGACCGGCCGGATGATGATGTCGCGGGCGTCGCGTGAGGTCACTCGGCACCTTCCTCGTCGGCGGCGTCGTCGCTCGCGCTGGCGCTCGGCGCCTCGGGCTCGACCGCACCCGGCGCACTGATGGAGCCGAAGCGGGCGACGAGCGATTCGAGGGTCGAGCGCGAGAAGACGATCGAGTCGTTCACGAGCACGTCGTAGGCGTTGAGCTCGGTGGTGAGGATGATCTGCACGCGCTCACCGAGGTTGCGGAACGACTTCCACA
>DATBAK010000020.1 GCA_036271555.1 Acidimicrobiia bacterium | reverse complement strand
GTTCGCGACGTCCGACGGTGTCGTGAAGTTCGGCAAGCGCGGCGGCCGCAAGCTCGTCGACATCGTCCAGGGCTGACCTCCCGCGCGTCAGTGGTACTGCGTTCTTCGGCGATACGCCGATAACGCAGTACCACCAAAACCACTAACCCGTGCAGGTGTTGGGCGTGATGGTCGCGGGGCCGCCCGCGATCTCGAACACCTTGTTCTGGTGCACGGCGAACGCGAGCGCGCCGACGCCTTCCTTCACGACGTAGCCCGCGTTCGTCGTCATGCCGCGCTTCGGTGCAGGGACGTACACCGCGCGCTGCCCGTAGATCGCGAGCAGCAGCTGCACGGTCCCGCCGAGCGTGAAGCCTTCGGGCGTGACGACGCGCTGCTTGGGTGCGTGGGGCGAGATAATCAGCTCGGCGCCGACGCAATGAACGGTCTTGCCCGTCGAAACGCCGACGAAGAGGTGCAGGCCCGTGCCGTCGTGGGCCCTCGAGTAGTAGAAGCCGTCGCCGGTCCCGTCGAAGGTCTCGCCCGCGGCTTCCTGCGCCACCGACAGGTTGTCGCCGAGGGTGACCGCGCCGAGCGCGGTCGGGCTGATCGTGAGCGTCGGCTGATTCCACGGCGTGGGCTGCAGCGCGAAGAACTCTGCGAACAGCGTGTCGCAGAGGTTGTGCTGCGACGCCGGCAGGATGCAGGTCTCGCGGACCACCGTCGCGTCGGTCTGCGCAGTTCGGGAGACGTAGCGGAGGATCGATCGCGCCGCGTCGGGTCCGATCGTGCCCGCGGGATCGTCGAACTCGTAGACGCCGTTCCCGCGATCGATGGCCGTCTCACCGGGCGGTCGCGAGCAGGGCAGTGACGCGAAGCCGGGGAAGTCCGCCGACGCGGACGGGACGATCCCGCAGATCTCGTCGTACACGCATCCCTGGCAGGTGGGGACCGATATCGCGAACACGCCGTCGGTGAGCGGCTTCGTCACCTGGCCGGGGTTGCCCCAACGTTCTCGCGGTGTCGAACCCGGCGGCGTGACGCCGATTCCCTGGCTGCCGTCGCCCGCTTCGATGGCCTTGCAGCTCCAACCCGCGGGTGCGGTGATGACGAGGAAGCCGCGCTTCCCGCTGTACGCCGCGGGCGCGGGGCTCGCGAGGGACACGGCGGGGATCAAAATCGTCGATGGCGCATCGGGATCCAACGGGCCCGGCGCGACGCTCTGCTGCGTCGGGCACACGGTGACGCCGACTTCCAGGCTCCCGCCGCGTGCCGGGCCACTCGACACCCGCACGGTGACCGCGGAGCCGATCCGCACGGACGAGCCGGCGACCGGCGATTGCGCGACGACCAACTGCACCGGGACGGTGTCGCTGGGCACGATCTGTTCCGACACGACGAACCCCGCCGCCGTGAGCATCCGTACCGCGTGGCGCCGGTCGACGCCCAGGACGTTCGGAACGCGTGCAGAGCGCGCGACACCGGTCGACGTGGTCACACCCGCGGGTGGCGTCGAGCGCTTGTTCGTCGTGCCGACGACCACGAACGCGATCCCGATCGCGGCGGCAACCGCGACCGCGGCGATGATCAACGTGCGCGCCGGGTGCAACCGGATGACGGGTGCGACGCGCGGCGACTCGGTCGTCGCGCTCTGCGTCGCGGTGTCGAGGGTGCTGCGGTACTCGCGCAGTTGCTCCGCGATGTTCATCGCGTGTCCTCTCCGAGCTCGCGGCGCAGCGACTCGAGCCCGCGCCGCACGTGATTGCGCAACGTCGACTCCGACACGCCGAGCGCGGCCGCGGCCGCCGGGTAGGTCCAGTCGTGCACGCAGATCAAGACGACCGCGCTGCGTTGGCGCGGCGACAGGTGCTCGAGCGCGCGCGGCAGGCGGGGGTCGAAGGTCGAGTCGGCGCCCGGCGCGGCGTCGGGCAGCCCGACCGGTCGCCGTCGATAGCGGCGCGCCGCCGACTGCCCGACGCGCACGAGATAGCCGGTCGGGTTCGCCATCGCGCCGACGCGCGCCCATCGCTCCCACGCGTACGCGAGCGCGTCGGCCGCGGCCTCGAGCCCGACCTCCAGCCCGTAGCGGGCCACCAGCACGCGCCGCAGGTCGGGTCCGCACCGGGCGACGAAGGAGTCGAAGTCCTCGGTGATCGCCACGACCTCGCCCTCACCCACGATTGCGCTCACTACCGCACGTAACCGCCGACGGCCAGCAATCCGTCACACGCGTCCGCCGGGCTCGCGGTGGTACTGCGTTGTTCGGCGATACGCCGACAACGCAGTACCACTAGGAACGGTGGGGCTCAGATGAGGTCGAGCGCCTCGGGCAGGGGCTGGGCGTGGACGACCGCGAGGGTCTTGGTCGCACGCGTGATCGTGACGTAGAGGAGGCGCAGCCCGGCGCGGTCGGTCTGCACGAGCTCGGCGGGCTCGACGACGACGACGTGATCGAACTCGAGGCCCTTGGCGTCGGTCGCGTCGAGCACCGCGATCGGCGCGTCGAGCGCGACTGCGGGGTCCGACGCCGCGCCGCGCGCCGCGAGCCGGTCGACGAGATCCGCGTGGCACGCAGTGGGTGCGATGAGCGCGACCTTGCCGCCGCGGTCCGACGCTTCGGCCGCAACCTCCGCGGCCCGCGCCACGAGCTCGTTCGCCGCGACCGCGACGAACTGCGGTCGCTCACCAGTGCTGCGCACCGATCGTGACGGCTCGACCGTCGGCGCCGCCGCCGCGAGCAGACGGTTGGCGACGTCCATGATCTCGCTCGGCGTGCGGTAGTTGACGGTGAGGGTCGTCGCTCGCGGCGGGGTGTGCCGCGGCAGCAGCGCCAGGATCGAATCCCAATCCGCGACCGCGGCGGCGCGGCTCGCCTGCGCAGGATCGCCGACGAGCGTCATCGATCCCGACGGGCATCGCCGCGACAGCATCCGCCACTGCATCGCGTTGAGGTCCTGCGCCTCGTCGACGAGCACGTGCCCGAACACGCGCGGCTCCGGGAGATCGCTCGGCTCACCGTCGCCGTTCTCGCCGTAGCGCGCGAGCAGGCTCGCGCCGCTGATCGAACGACTGAGACCGAGCTCGGCGACGACGCCCTGCGCAGTCTCGAGGGCCTCGGCGTCGTGCCCGCGTCGGCGCCGGGAGCGCGGACGCGCGGCTTCGACCGGGCCGAGCAGCGCGTCGGCCTCGTCGATGACCGCGACGTCGGAGTCGGTCCACGATGCGTGCGCGACGTCGGCCGCGCGGGGGCGGTGCAAGCGGTCCTGCTCGTCGGCATCGAGGATTCCGGAAGCCGCGGAGCGCACGAGCGCGCGGAACCCCAGGAGATCGTTCACGAGCTCCGGGCCGGAGATCACCGGCCACATGCGATCGAGCGCCTCGCGAACCTCCGGGCGGCGGCGGATGCGCTCGCCGAGATCCTTCTCCCACCCTTCGGGCAGCGGATCGCCTTCGGACAGCGCGCGGCCGATCAACGGATCGGGCCCGCTGATCGCGCCCCGCGATCCGCCGAAGAGCGTCAGGCTCGCGCTCCCGTTGTCGACGCGCGCTTCCTGGTACGCGCGGATCGCCGCGGTCTTGTAGCGCGCGACGAGCATGTCGATCGTGCGCCGCACCACACTGCGCCGGCGTTCGTTGTGGGTACCGCGCTGGCGGCGGGCGCCGTGCACGACGCGCGCGGAGTCGTCGCGGCGCAAGGTGACGCGCAGGCCGTCGATCACGAAGTTCAGGTCACGCGGCAGCGGGCGCTGCCGATCGCTCACTGCCTTCGCGATGATCTTCGCCATGCGTCCGTCGCCCTTGAGCGCGGCGACGGGGCGAGGGTCGCGACGCCGTGCGTCGAGCTGCGGCTTGAGCCCCGCGAGCGTCGAGAGCTGCACGTCCTGCTCGCCGAGCGACGGCAGCACCTGCTCGATGTAGCGGAGGAACACCGGGCTCGGCCCGATGAGCAGCACGCCTTGTGAGGCGAGCCGGCGCCGGTGCGTGTAGAGGAGGTAGGCGGCGCGGTGCAGCGCGACCGCGGTCTTGCCGGTTCCGGGACCGCCGCCGACGACGAGGATGCCGGGCAGCTCGGCGCGGATCGCCTCGTCCTGCTCGAACTGAATCGTCGCGACGATGTCGCCCATGCGACCGGTGCGATCGCGTTCGAGCGCGCCGAGCAGCGCGCCCTCGCCGCTGACCTGCAGGCCCGCAGACTCGCTCGCGTCGCGGTCGAACACCTCGTCGTCGAGCGCGATGATCTCGCGCCCGTGGCGGGTGATGAAGTGGCGCCGCCGCACGACGCCCATCGGCGCGACCGCGGTCGCGCGGTAGAAGGGCTCGGCGACGGGCGCGCGCCAGTCGATGACGAGCGGCGAGTGGTCGGCGTCCTCGACCGCGAGGCGGCCGATGTAGTACGGATCACCGGACTCGAGGTCGAGGCGGCCGAAGGCCAGCGGTGTCTCGCCGATCTCGAGGTCCGCGAGGCGACGCTGCGTGATGTTGTGGGCGATGTCGCGCTCGAGTCGGGCCTGGTGGGTGCCGCCCGCGCGCACGTCGGAGTAGGCGTCCTGGACCTGGCGGGCGGCACCGCGCATGGACTCGAGCCGCGCGTACGCCGCGTCGAGATAGGCCTGCTCGCTGTTGATTTCCGGGTCCCAGACCTGCTGCTCGGTCACGCACGACTCCCCGTGGGGGAAGAGAAATTCTACGCTTTCTGGTCGCACTCGCTGCGCTCGCCGCTCGGTGCTCTTGGTCGCGCTCGCTGCGGGCCGGGATACCCGTCCCGCGGGCGCTCGCCGCTCGGTGCTCTTGGTCGCGCTCGCTGCGGGCCGGGATACCCGTCCCGCGGGCGCTCGGCGCTCGGTGCGTTTGGTCGCGCTCGCTGCGGGCCGGGATACCCGTCCCGCGGGCGCTCGCCGCTCGTGCAGCGGGGTGGGAGCGCACGTGGTCGTGTGCTCGCGCCGCCCAGGCGCCCCTGCTTCCGGGGTGTCGACCGACCCGCTCCGTATCCTGTGGCGGCGATGTCCAACTTTGTCGACGAGGCCCAGATCAACGTGCGTGCCGGTGACGGCGGCGCCGGCGCGGTCTCGTTCCGCCGGGAGTCGCACACGCCCAAGGGCGGGCCCGACGGTGGCGACGGCGGCAAGGGCGGCGACGTCTGGCTGCGGGCGAACCGCAACGTCGCTTCGCTGCTCGCCTTCCGGGACCACCCGCACCGCCGGGCGACGTCGGGCACCCATGGCAAGGGCGACAAGCGTCACGGCGCCGGCGGCTCCGACCTCGTCGTCGATGTTCCCGAAGGGACGGTCGTCCGGGGCCGAGACGGCAGTCTCCTCGCCGACCTCCTCCGCCACGGCGACCGTTGGCTCGCAGCGAGCGCCGGCCGCGGCGGTCAGGGCAACGCGCGGTTCCTGTCGAACGCGCGGCGGGCGCCGGCGTTCGCCCAGCAGGGCGAGTACGGCGAGGAGCGCTGGCTGAAGCTCGAGCTGAAGTTGATGGCCGACGCCGCGCTCGTCGGCCTGCCGAACGCCGGGAAGTCGACCTTGATCGCGGCGGTGAGCGCGGCGAAGCCGAAGATCGCCGACTACCCGTTCACCACCCTGGTCCCGAACCTCGGCGTCGTTCGGTTCCACGAGCACGAGTTCGTGCTGGCCGACATCCCGGGGCTCGTCGAGGGCGCGGCCGAAGGCCGCGGGCTCGGCCACCAGTTCCTCCGCCACATCGAGCGGGCGCGGGTGCTCGTGCTCTTGCTCGACCTCGCGCCGGTCGCGGGACCGACGCCCGCGGAGCAGCAGGCGATCCTGCTCGGTGAGCTCGGCCGTTACCTGCCCGAGCTGCTCGACCGGCCCCGGCTCGTCGTCGGCAGCAAGGCCGACGTCGCGACCGAGCCGTACGACGGCCTGCGGGTGTCGGCCGCGACGCGGGACGGACTCGACGAGGTGCTCGGCCGCGTCGCCGCGCTGATCGACGACGCGCGCGCGGAAGCCGACGCGCCCGATCCCGTCGTCATCCTGCGGCCGCGCGAAGAAGGGATCTCGATCGAGCGCGAGGGCGACAACGCATGGCGCGTGCACGGGAAGATCGCGGAGCGCGCGGTCGCGGTGTCGGACATCGCGGATCCCGACGCGCTCGTGTACGTGCAACAGCGGCTGCAACGCATCGGCGTCGACCGCGCGCTCGCGCGCGCCGGCGCGCGCGACGGCGACGTCGTGCGTATCGGCGGCACCGAGCTCGAGTACGAAGGCGACTGATGGCGACAGGACTCTCGGTCGTGAAGATCGGCACGTCGTCGGTGACGCGCGCCGACGGCGAGATCGACGACGTCGCGCTCGCGAAGCTCTGCGCCGACATCGCGGTCGCGCGCGCGGAAGGGCATCAGATCGTCGTGGTCATGTCCGGCGCGGTCGCGACGGGACTGCCCGCGCTCGGCTTCACGCGCCGTCCGACCGACACGGGCACGTTGCAGGCGATCGCGGCGGTTGGGCAGCCGTTGCTCTACGCGCGCGTCGCCTCGCTGCTCGAGCCGCACCGCATCGTCGCCGGCCAGGTGCTGCTCACCCCGATGGACTTCTTCTCGCGGAGTCAGTACCTGCACGCGCGCGAGACGTTGCGCCGATTGCTCGAGCTCGGCGTGCTTCCGATCGTCAACGAGAACGACACGATCGCCGACGACGAGATCCGTTACGGCGACAACGACCGGCTCGCGGCACTCGTGTCGCACCTGCTCGGCGCGCGCACGCTCCTCCTGCTCACCGACACCGGCGGACTCTTCACCGCCGATCCCGGCCTCGACTCGGACGCGTCGCTCATCGAGGAGATCCTCGAGGTCGACGCCGCGCTCGAAGCGGTCGCGGGTGCGAGTCGTAGCGCGGCGGGGAGCGGAGGCATGGCGAGCAAGCTCGCAGCCGGGAAGATCGCGGCGTGGTCGGGCGTGCGCGCGGTGATCGCCTCGGCGAGAACGGAAGGCGTCGTGCTCGACGCGCTCGAAGGTCGTCCGGTCGGCACGGTGTTCCCACCGCGCGCGCAGCGACTCGCGAGCCGCAAGCTCTGGATCGCGTTCGCGCGCGGCGCCACCGGTCGCATCGTCGTCGACGCCGGCGCGCGCGACGCGCTGATGCATGGTGGTCGCTCGCTCCTGCCCGCGGGCGTGCGCGGAGTCGAAGGCGATTTCGACGTCGACGACGCGGTGGAGGTCGTCGGCCCGGACGACCGCGCCTTCGCGAAGGGCCTGAGCCGCTACCGGGCGCGGACGCTCGGCACGATCCTCGGTCGCCGCACCGCCGACCTCCCCGAAGGCGCCCCGCACGAGGTGATCCACCGCGACGATCTCGTCATGCTGCCGTGATCCTGGTCGCACTCGCAGACGCTCGCCGCTCCGGGACGCGGGATGGGAGCGAGTCGGGCCGTTCGCTCGCTCCGCTCGGCCATTCGGGCACTCGCCGCTCGGCGCTCGGCCCCTCGGGTCTGAGGCGCTCTCAGCTTCTGCAACGCTGTTCAGGATGCCCACAGGGAACTCACAACTTCGGTGGGGATGATCGGAGCATCGCCCGCCCTGCAATGGAGCGCCCATGTTCGACCCCTTCGGTGACCGTCTCGGCCGCGACCCCGAGTCGGAGGCAAACCCCGAGCCCGAATCGGAGCTGCAGACCGGTTCCGAGCCCCCCGCCGCGGCGGAGCCGGCGCAGCCGACCGAACCGACGCCCGCGGTCCCGCCGCCGAACGACCCCTTCGCGCCGCCCCGGTACGAGCCCGCCCCGCAGCCGGCGAGCCCGTACGACTCCGGCGCCTACCGACCTCCGGGCGATCCCGCGCCCGCGCCCGCGCCCGGCTCGACCTGGAGCGCGAGCACCCCGGCCGACGACACCGCCTCGTATGCGCCGGTACCCCCGGTCGCGCCGCCGCCCGCGCCGCGCCCGTCCGACGGAACCGGCGGGTCGTCGAGCCACTTCTGGACGCCGGTGCTCGCCGTGCTCGTCGTGCTCTCGGTCGTCCTGAGCAGCATCGCGGTCGCGCGCTCGTCGGGGCACACGACGAAGATCATTCAGGCCGGCACCGACGCGACGACCGCGACCGTTTCGACGAGCCCGACGGTGTCGGGGAGCGGCAAGAGCTCCGAGGAACCCGTCGCCGCGGTCGCGCAGACGCTCGCGTCGTCGGTCGTTCAGATCGAGACCAGCCAGGGACTCGGTTCCGGCTTCATCTACGACACCGACGGTCACGTCCTCACCGCCGCGCACGTCGTCGAGGGTGCGGGCAACACGGTGACCGTGCGCCTCGCCGACGGAACGAAACAGACCGGCCGCGTCGTCGGCTCCGACGAGAACACCGACGTCGCCGTGGTGAAGATCGACCTCGGCGGCACGAAGGCGAAGGCCGCGAGCCTCGCGCTCAGCAGCCCGTTGCAGGTCGGTCAGACCGCGGTCGCGATCGGCAGCCCGTTCGGTCTCGAGCAGACCGTCACCGCGGGCATCGTCAGCGCGGTCGACCGCGCGATGCAGACGCCCACGGGCGCGATCGACATGGTGCAGACCGACGCGCCGATCAACCCCGGGAACTCCGGCGGTCCGCTCGCGGACCTCAGCGGCCGCGTCATCGGCATCAACGACCAGATCGAGAGCGAGTCGGGCAGCAGCAGCGGCGTCGGCTTCGCGATCCCGATCGGCACCGCCAAGGCGGTCGCCGACAAGATCGTCTCGGGCCAGCCGGTCACGTTCGCCTTCCTCGGCGTGCAGAGCCAGGACTCGGGTCAGGGCATCGTCGGGAACGGCGCGCTCATCGTCAGCGTCGAGAACGGATCGCCCGCCGGCAAGGCCGGCATCCAGCAGGGCGACATCATCACGAAGATCGGCTCGACTCCGATCTCGGACGCCACGTCGCTGACCGCGATCATCCGCCAGGCGCAGCCCGGCGCGACCGTGCAGGTCACGTACCAGCGCAACGGCCACGCGCACACCGCGAGCGTCACCTTGGGTTCCACTTCCGGCACCTGACCCGGACGGGGAGGTCGATCGTTCCCGCCCGAACGGGCAGGTCGCTTCGCGGCGGCCTGCCCGTCGTCCTTCCCATCGCGCCTCACGGAGCGGCGACCGCGCCCGAAAGGGCGAAAGAGTGCGACCATGAGCACCGGTAGGCTCGGCGGATGGCTGAGACCCCGGCGGACCGGGTCGTCGACCTCGGGCGCCGGGCACAGGTCGCGAGTCGCGTGCTCGCCACGGCGCCGAGCGCCGCGAAGAACGCGGCCCTCCTCACGGCCGCCGATCTCCTGGCCGACCGCCGCGCCGACCTCCTCGCCGCGAACGAGATCGATCTCGAAGCCGCGGCCGCGAACGGGATGGAGGCGGGCCCGCTCGACCGCCTGCGGCTCACGGACGCCCGGCTCGCCTCGATGGCCGACGGGCTGCGCACCGTCGCCGCGCTGCCGGATCCCGTCGGCGAGGTGCTCGACGGCTGGCGCCGGCCCAACGGGCTGCTGATCGAGCGGGTGCGCGTCCCCCTGGGCGTGGTCGCGATCATCTACGAGAACCGGCCCAACGTCACGACCGACGCGGCCGGGCTCTGCCTGAAGTCCGGCAACGCCGCGCTGCTCCGAGGCTCGGGCAGCGCGCTGCGCTCGAACCTCGCGCTCGCCTCCGTGCTGCGCGACGCGCTCGTGAAGTCCGATCTCCCGGACGACGGCGTGATCCTCGTCGACGACCCGTACCACGAGACCGCGGTCCAGGTGATGAAGCTCACCGACTACGTCGACTGCCTCATCCCGCGCGGTGGGCCCGCGCTCATCCAGAGCATCCGCGAGCACGCGACCGTCCCCGTCATCATCGACGGCGACGGCAACTGCCAGATCTATGTCGACGCGTCGGCCGACCTCGACAACGCGATCGCGATCGTGGTCAACGCGAAGACGCAGCGGACGAGCGTGTGCAACGCGGCCGAGTCGTTGGTCGTGCACGCGGCGGTCGCCGACGAGTTCGTGCCGCGTGCGGCCGACGCGCTGAGCGAGCGGGGCGTGGAGCTCGTCGGCGACGACACCGCGCAACAGCTTGCGCCGCAGATCGCGCCCGCAACCGACGACGACTTCGGGCGCGAGTTCCTCGACCTGAAGATCAGCGTCGCGGTCGTGCCGACGCTCGACGCCGCGATCGCGCACGTCAACCGCTACGGCACCGGGCACACCGAGGCCATCCTCACCGCCGACCTCGACGCGGCTCGTCGCTTCACACGCGAGGTCGACGCCGCCGCCGTCGTCGTGAACGCGTCGACGCGCTTCACCGACGGCGAGGAGTTCGGCTTCGGCGCGGAGATCGGCATCTCGACGCAGAAGCTCCACGCGCGCGGACCGATGGGGCTGCGCGAGCTCACGACGTACAAGTACCTCGTGTGGGGCGACGGTCAGATCCGTAGCTGACCGCACCCACGACCGAGCACCGAAGAAAGCGAGACGCCCACCATGGCCCAACGGTTCGAATCCGTGGCCGACGTCACCGACCGGCTCCGCGGAGTCGACTACCTCGCCGACCCGTCGATCTCGGGCGCGGTCTATCTCGCGGACCGGCTCGAGAAGCCGGTGCTCATCGAAGGACCCGCGGGGGTCGGCAAGACGGAGCTCGCGAAAGCGGTCGCGCAGAGCTCGGGCGCGCGTCTCATCCGGCTGCAGTGCTACGAGGGCCTCGACGAGAGCAAGGCCCTCTACGAGTGGAACTACAAGAAGCAGCTGCTGCGCATCCAAGCGGATCGCGAGCACGAGCGCGACTGGGACACCGTCGAGAGCGACATCTTCTCCGAGTCGTTCCTGCTCACCCGTCCGCTGCTCGAGGCGATCCGCGCCGACGAGCCGATCGTGCTGCTCATCGACGAGGTCGACCGCGTCGAGATCGAGACCGAGGCGCTGCTGCTCGAGGTGCTCTCCGACTTCCAGGTCTCGATCCCGGAGCTCGGCACCATCGTCGGTACGCAACGGCCGTTCGTGTTCCTCACGTCGAACAACACGCGCGAGCTGTCCGAGGCGCTGAAGCGGCGCTGCCTCTACCTCCACATCGACTACCCGGAGCTCGAGCGCGAAGAGGAGATCGTGCGCATCCGGGTGCCCGAGATCGACGCGTCGCTCGCGAGCCAGATCTCGAAGGTCGTCGCGTCGATCCGCGCGCTCGACCTCAAGAAGGCGCCGTCGATCTCGGAGACGATCGACTGGGCGCGCACGCTGCTCTTCCTCGGTCGCAACGAGATCGGTCCCGAGACGCTGGGCGAGACGCTGCACGTGCTGCTGAAGTACCAGTCGGATCTCACCAAGGCGCGCAAGGACCTCGGCGTCGACGGCTCGCCGCCGCTGACGGGAACCCGGCGCTGACGTTGCCGTCGTGCAATGGGCGAAGCTCGATCAGGGACTTCGGATCGCTCGTGAGTCCCGACCCGCAGCGGGCGCGACCATGAACGCGGCGGAGCGCTCGAGCGGAGCGAGCGGCGCGGCCTCGGCTGCTCCCATCCCGCGTCACGGAGCGGCGAGCGAGGCGAGCGCGACCATGAGTGCGACCCTGCTCGACGTGATGCAGGGATTCGTGCAGGAGCTGCGCGCCGCGGGCCTGCCGGTGTCGATGACGGAGAACCTCGACGCGATGCGCGCGGCCGAGCACATCCCGTTCGACGACCGCGACGCGTTCAAGGCCGCGCTCGGCACGACGCTCGTGAAGCACCACGGTCACTGGCCCGCGTTCGAGACCGTCTTCGACGTGTACTTCTCGCTGTTCAGCGCGGGTGTCGACGCCGAGATGGCGGAAGGCGAGGGGGCCGACGGCGCGGAGGGTGACGGCGAGCAGTTCCGCGCGCCCGGCGACGGTGGCGGCGCGATGGGCGACGTGAGCAACGAGGAGCTCGCGCGCATGTTGCTCGAGGCGCTCATGCGCATGGACCGCGAGCAGATGCGCGCGCTCGCGGCCGCAGCGGTGAGTCGCTTCGCGGGCATGGAGCCCGGGCGTCCCGTCGGCGGCGCGTACTACCTGTACCGAACACTGCGGCAGCTCGACGCCGAGGGTCTCGTCGGCCAGATGATGCAGCGCGCGCAGGACGCGGGCGACATCGGCGACGGGGCGTTCGACGAGCGCCTCGCACGCGAGGACTTCGAGTCGCGGCTCGCGGTCCTCAAGCAGATGGTCGAGGCCGAGATCCGGCGCCGCCTCGTCGCGGACCGCGGCATCGAGGCGATGGCGCGCACGCTGCGCAAGCCGTTGCCCGAGGACGTCGACTTCATGCACGCGTCGCGCGACGAGATGCAGGCGTTGCAGCGCGCGATCTACCCGCTGACGCGCGCGCTCGCGGCGCGCCTCGCGCAACGGCGCAAGCGTCGCAACCGCGGCCACCTCGACTTCCGCAATACCGTGCGCCATTCGCTGTCGTACGGCGGCGTGCCCGCGGAGCTGAAGTTCAAGAACCCGAAGCCGTCGAAGCCGGAGATCATGGTGATCGCCGACATCTCCGGCTCGGTCGCGAGCTTCGCCCGCTTCACGTTGCAATTCGTCTACGCGATGTCGTCGGAGTTCTCGAAGGTGCGTTCGTGGGTGTTCATCGACGGCATCGACGAGGTGACGCGCTTCTTCGACGAGGCCGACGAGATCGGCGAGGCGATCCACCGCGTGAACACCGAAGCCGACGTCGTGTGGGTCGACGGCCACTCCGACTACGGCCACGCGTTCGAGATCTGGCACGAGCGCCACATCCGCGAGGTCACGAACAAGACGTCGATCATCATCCTCGGCGACGCGCGCAACAACTACCACGCGTCGCAGGCGTGGACGCTCGGCGAGATGGGCAAGCGCGCGCGGCGCGTGTTCTGGCTCGACCCCGAGCCACGCGGCTACTGGGACACCGGCGACTCGATCGTCTCCGAGTACGCGCGCTACACCGACGGCGTCCACGAATGCCGCAACCTCCGGCAGCTCCAGCGCTTCGTGACCTCGGTCGTCGACGGAAGTTGACTTGGTCGGGCTCGCTCGCGCCGCTCACGCGCTGATGCCTGAATCCGTACCTGGTACTGCATCGATTGCGCATACGCAATGAGTGCAGTACCGGCGGAGTTGGCGCGGCTGGGGTGGGACGACGAACGGGCCGCCGAGGCCGCGGCGCGGGTCGAGCCGAACGACGTCGTCGGGCGCGTGGGGCGCGTCGACCGCGGGTGGATCACCGTGTTCACGGGCCGCAAGCCGCTGCGAGCACGCGCCGCGGGCCTCGGCCGGCACCGTGATCCGATGCGCCGGCCCGCGGTGGGGGACTGGGTGATCGTGCGCGGCGACGCGCTCGTCGAGGTGCTGCCGCGTCGAAGCGCGCTCGTGCGCGGTGTGACCGAAGGCGGAACCGACGCGGCGGCGGCCCAGGTCGTCGCCGCGAACGTCGACCGCGTGTTCATCGTGCATGCGATCGACGTGCCGTTGCGGGCGCGCCGGTTGGAGCGCGAGCTGGTCGTCGTGCACGACGCGGGCGCGGAGCCCGTCGTCGTCTTGACCAAGGCGGAGCTCGTCGACGACGTCGACGCGCGCGTCGGTGCGGCGCGCGCCGTCGTCGGCAGCGTGGCCGTACACGCCGTGAGCGCGCGCACGACGGCGGGGATGGACGCACTGCGCGCGTCGGTCGAACCGGGCCGGACCGTCGCCATCATCGGGCCGTCGGGCGCGGGGAAGTCGACCCTCATCAACGGGTTCGTGGGCGAGGAGCTCCTGCCGACCGGTGAGGTGCGCGAGAACGATCGGCGCGGACGGCACACGACGGTCGCTCGCGACCTCGTGCTGCTCGACTCGGGCGGGATCGTCGTCGACACTCCCGGCTTGCGGTCGGTCGGACTGTGGGATTCCGACGACGGGTTCGAAGAGGCCTTCGCCGATGTCGAGGCGCTGGCGCGCGACTGCCGCTTCGCCGATTGCCTGCATCGCTCCGAGCCGGGCTGCGCGGTGCGCGCCGCGGTCGCGCGTGGCGACCTCGACGAGGATCGTGTCGACGCGTACGTCCACCTCGACGCGGAGCTCGACCGGCTCGCCGACCGCGAGGTCGAACGCGACCGCGAGGAGCGCCGGCGCGCGAACCAGCGCCCCCGCCCGAGTTAGGAGCCGGAGCCCGAACCGAGGGCGGGGAGGCGGTCGGCGATGCGCGCGAGCGAGAGGAGCTGACGGCGCTCCAGCGCGCGGAACGGGTGTCCCTCGCGACCGGAGAGCAGCGTCGCGCCGCGTGCGGGCATCGAGCCGACGGCGAGGTCGTCGGGGCCGGTGACGCCGCTTGCCACGAGGGGCGACGCGCCGGTGCCCGCGGCGAGCGCCTCGAGCACTTCGCGGTCGGGCGGCTCGCCCGCGGTCACGAGCACATCGGGCCCGACGATCGCCGACCACTGCGCGGTGAACTCGTGCACGATCGCCTCGACGAGTCGGGTCTCGAGCGTCGCGATGTCGGGCGCGGCGATCAGCTCCTCGACGAGACGGAGGAAGTCGATGCGCGGATCGGGAAAGTGGTCGACGCGCCGCCACGCCTCGACGGAGACGCCGTCGACCTCTTCGATCTCGCGCGCGAGCAGGTCGACGAGGTCGGCGCGCAGGAGCGTGATCGCGAACTCGTCGACCGCGACGCGGTCGCCCTGCTCGAGTACCTCGATGCCGACGATGTCGGCGCCGAGCGCCCCGATGCGCGACGCGACGGCACCGAGCGCGCCCGGCCGGTCGGGGAGCCAGACGCGTACGAGGAAGCGCGTGAAGGCGTCGCGCCGCTTCCGGTCGGGCGCGGCCGGAGCGTCCATGCGGGCAGCGTAGGGGGCGAGGTCGGCCCGCGCGTTTCGGGCGTATGACATGCGGGTTCGCGCCGGTGGGGCCGAGGTGGCGGCGAGGGCGAAGCGCGCCGGTCCGACCCGCGAAACTTCCTACACTCCCGCGATGACGGCCGAGCGGATCGGTGTGCTCGGCGGCACCTTCGACCCGATCCACATCGCGCACCTCGTGGCCGCGGTCTCGGTCCGCCACTCGCTCGCCCTCGATCGGGTCCTGCTCGTCGTCGCGGGCGACCCGTGGCAGAAGGAGGGCACGGTCGTCGCGTCGGCGCAGGATCGCCTGGCCATGGCCCAGGCCGCGGTCGAGGGCCTCGACGGGATCGAGGTCAGCGCCATCGAGGTCGAGCGCCCGGGCCCGACCTACACGATCGACACGTTGCGGGCGTTGGAAGGCGCGGATCGTGAGCTCTTCCTGATCGTCGGCGCCGACGTCGCCGCCCGGCTCGACAGCTGGCACCGGGCCGACGAGGTGCGCGCCGCCGCCACGCTCGTCGTCGTCACACGCGACGGCAACGGTGACGCCGCGTCCGAGCCCGGTGTCCGATGCGTCCCGATTCCGAGGCTCGACGTCGCGTCGCACGACCTGCGGGCCCGCGTCGCGCGCGGCGAGCCGATCGACGTGCTCGTGCCGCCAGGGGCGGTCCGCGTCATCCGCGAGAGGCGTCTTTACACTCGATCCTGATGCCGGACCCGCGCGACGACGCACCCCGCGCCGCGCGTTCCCGGACCGAGAGCGAGCGGACCACGCGGCACCGCCGCGACCGCCGGACGCAGCTCGCGGTCGTCGCGATCGCGGCCATCGTCGGGATCGTCGCGGGCGCGCTCGGCACGAACCGGAACGGCACCGCGCGCGCGGGCGCGGTCGAGCCGACCACGACGACCGCGCCGCCCCCGTCGCCGGCGCAGACGCTCCTGCTCGCGCACGTGAACGCGCGCGGTGCCGTCGACCTGCTCGCGCTGATGGGCGTGCGGCGCGGTGGGCGCGCGGGCGCCGTCGTGTTCGTGCCGACCGCGACGCTCGTGCAGGTGCCCGCGTTCGACAGCCAACGCGTCTCCGACGTGTACCGGCTGGGTGGATCGGGTCTGCTCGCGACGTCCGTGGCGAACGCGCTCGACGTGGGCGTCAACCGCGTCATCGTGCTCACCGACGCGCAGCTCACCGATCTGCTCACGCCCGCGGGTCGCATGGACGTCGACCTCGAGAACCCCGTCCAGGTGAACGACGCCGCGGGGAACCTCGGGTTCACGGCCGGCCGCGCGCACCTCGGCGCGGCCGACGCGATCCGGCTCGTGATCGGCCCGACGACCGGCGGTGGCCTCGCGCACCTCGCGGTCGTGCAGGACGTCTTCGAGGGATGGTTCGCGCGCCTGCGCGACCCGGCGGTCGCGCGCGCGACCGCGAAGGTGCGGAGCGCGGCGTGGTCACTCGTCGCGCTCGCACACTCCAAGGTCCGGTTCGACACCGCGCCGGTGACGACGCTCACGAGTGGCTCGGCGACGATCTACGAGCTCGAGGACCACGACACCGCGCGCCTCGTGCGCGCCGACCTGCCCGACGCGCTCATCACGACCGCGCACCGGCCGCGCGTCGAGATCCTCAACGGGACCGGAGCGATCGCGCTGACCCAGCAGGTCGCCCGGCTGGTCGTGCCCGCGGGTGGCGAGGTCACGCTCACCGGCAACGTGCCCGGGTTCGGCGTGAAGCACACCACGGTCGTGTACTACCGGCCCGACGCGCTGGCCGCGGCAAAGCGGGTCGCGGCCGCGCTCGGTGTTGGTAGCGTCGCCCTCGGCAACGTCCCGCTGGACGTCGTCGATGTGACCGTCGTCGCCGGGGCAGACTTCCACCCCGAGAGGCACTGAGGAGCGCACCACGGACGCGGAGCACCGAGCACTCGCCGCCGCCGCAGCGGCCGCCGACAAGCTGGCCCACGACATCGTCGTCCTCGATGTCGGCGACATCATCTCGATCACCGACTACTTCGTGATCGTGAGCGGCGGCAACACCCGGCAGGTCCGCACCATCGTGGACGCGGTCGAGGCGCAGCTGCACCAGCGAGCCGGCGTCGGGCCGCGCGCCGAGGAGGGCCGCGACGGCTCGTCGTGGGTGCTGCTCGACTACGGCGACATCGTGGTGCACGTGTTCCTCGACGAGACCCGCGAGTACTACGGGCTCGAGCGGCTGTGGGCCGACGCACCCCGCGTCGTCTGGGACTCCGCGAACGCCGCGTCGCAGTAGAGCTGTCGCCTCGCGTCGACGCCGCGTAGTCTCCGGTGCACGCAGCGCGGTGCCGGAGGGGACGCGATGACGGGGCGACGGGGGCTTTCGGTTCGGATCGGCGCGCTCGTCGCGGTGATCTCGGTGATCGCGGCGGCGACGGCCGCCGGTGCGGCACCCGCGCCGACGTGGAACGAGGTCACGAGCCCCCACGTCAGCGGCAACTCGAGCGAGATCGACGCGATGGTCACGACCGGCACCGACGACCTGTGGGCGTTCGGGTTCGACCGCGCCAACATCGCGGGCACCTTCGAGTGGCGCGTGCTCGGCGAGCACTGGAACGGATCGACGTGGACGCGCCTGAACACGCTCGATCGCGAGACGACGCCGGCGCACGACTTCATCGACGGCGCGGCGGCGACCGGGCCGAACGACGTCTGGATCGTGGGTCACTCGGACACGGCACCCGGGAACCAGGCGAGCCGGAACCTGGTCGAGCACTGGGACGGCGCGCACTGGACGATCGACAACACCGTGCCCGACCCGGGCGTGCGCCGCGAGTTGCTCGCGGCGTCGGCGAGCGGGCCCGGCGACATCTGGGCCGTCGGTGACGCGACCAATCCGGAAGTCTCCGACTACAACGCCATGGTCCTGCACCGCTCCGGCGGCACGTGGTCGCAGGTGCCGTTCGACCTCACCGTTCCCGGCTGCAACGCGGCGTCGCGCGGTGAGCTCGAGGCCGTCGACGCGGTCGGTCCGACCGACGTGTACGTCGCGGGCTGGTGCCAGTCGCAGCCGATCGGCCGCGAGCGGGGGTTCGTCGCGCACTGGGACGGCGGGTCGTGGACGCTCGTGCTGCGCGCCAACGGCGCGGCCGAGCTCAAGGAGCTCGCCACATACCACGGCGAGGTGTGGGTCGCGGGCAACACGTACTTCCGCGGCGAACAGGATGCGACCTTCCCGCTCGTGTTCCACGGAACCGCGGCCGCGGGCTTCACGCAGGTGCCGGTCCGCCATTCGCCGCACTTCGGCGGGCCGGTCGGCGCGCTCTCCGTCGGCCCCGGCGGTGTGTTCATCGCGGGTCAGCTCACGGCGACGCCGCACGGCAATCCGACCGCGAGCTTTGCGCTCCATCTGCTGCCGAACGGGAAGTGGCGCAAGGAGCTCGTCGGCACGAACAGCGGCGGTTACGCGCGGCTGCACGCGGCGGCGACCGAGCCCGACGGCACGAGCTGGTTGGGTGGCCTCGGGGTCGGCGGCACGAACCTCGACCCGGTCGCACTGCTCGATCGTCGCAGCTGAGCGTGACGCCCGGCGCGATCAGCGGCGCCGGGCTCGCACGACGATGTCGGCGATGTGCGGTGTGTCGGGAGGCGGGTCGACGCGCGGCTCGACCGTGTGCAGCTCGAGCGTGAAGTCGTCGCCGAGCAGACCGACGAGGTCGTCGGCGCCGACGTAGTCGTCGGGGTCGTGGCCGCGCGACTTCATGTGCGCGCGGTGCTCGTCGTCGAGGTCGTGGTAGACGGCGAGCAGCACGCCGCCGGTCTGCACCGCGGCGAGCAGCGTCCGCACGGCGGCGTCGCCCGCGGCCTTCGGCAGCGCGGGGTACTGCATCGACACGAGGTCGAACGCGCGTGCCGGCAACTCGGTGGTCTGCTGCGCGTCGCCGCAGATCCACTCGACCGCGGCGCCCGCACGCGCCGCGGCGGCGCGAGCGCGGTCGATGGCGACGTCGGACACGTCGATCGCGGTGACCGTCCAGCCCTTCTGCGCGAGCCAGATCGCGTCGGCGCCCTCACCGCAACCGACGTCGAGCGCGCGACCGGGAGTCAGCCCTTCGAGCTCTGCGACCAGCCGTCCGTTCGGGCGACCGCTCCACATCGCGTCCTTCTCGCCGTACCGCGCGTTCCATTCGGCGGTCTGGTCGGTCCGATGGTCGGGCATTCCCGAACCTCTCATTCTTCCGGCGGGGCCGGCTGCTGGTTCCGGAACTGCGTGCGGTAGAGCTCCGCGTACAGCCCGTCGGCCGCGAGCAGCTCGGTGTGGGTGCCCCGCTCGACGATGCGGCCCTCGTCGAGCACGAGGATCACATCGGCTTCCCGCACCGTCGAGAGCCGGTGCGCGATGACGATCGACGTGCGCCCCTCGAGCGCGCTCGCGAGCGCGTGCTGCACCGCGAGCTCCGACTCCGAGTCGAGGTGCGCGGTCGCCTCGTCGAGCACGACGATGTCGGGCGCCTTGAGCAGCAGCCGCGCGATCGCGATCCGCTGCTTCTCTCCGCCGGAGAGTCGATAGCCGCGGTCGCCGACGAGGGTGTCGAGTCCGTCGGGCAGCGACTCGACGAGCGGGAGGATGTGCGCGGCGCGCAAGGCCTCCGTGATCTCGGCGTCGGTCGCGTCGGGCTTCGCGTAGCGGAGGTTGGCCCCGAGCGTCTCGTGGAACAGGTGCGCGTCCTGGGTGACGACGCCGATCGCGGCGCGGATCGACGGCAGCGTCGCGTCGCGCACGTCGACACCGTTGATGCTCACCGCGCCCGCGCGCACGTCGTACAGCCGCGGCACGAGGTGGCTCAGCGTGGTCTTGCCCGCGCCGGAGGGCCCCACGAGCGCGACGAGCTGCCCGGGCTCGGCGCGGAACGACACGTCGAAGAGCACCTGCTGCGTCGGCGACTGCTCGAGCACTGCGACCGCCTCGAGCGAGGCGAGCGAGACCTCCTCGGCGCGGGGGTAGCGAAAGTCGACGTGCGAGAACTCGACGGTTGCGGGCCCGCGCGGCACGTCGACCGCGCCCTCGTGCTCCGCGATCATCGGCGGGAGGTCGAGCACCTCGAACACCCGGTCGAACGACACGAGTGCCGTCAGCACGTCGACCTGCACGTTCGACAGTGCGGTGAGCGGTCCGTAGAGACGCGCGAGGTAGGCGGTGAGCGCGACGACCGTGCCGACCTTCAGCGTTCCGTGCGCGGCGAGCACACCTCCCCAGCCGTAGACCAGCGCGGTCGCGAGCGACGCGGTCAGCAGCAGCGACGCCATGAAGATGCGCGTGTACATCGCCTGGGTCACACCGATGTCGCGCACGCGCCCTGCGCGATCGGAGAAGACGCGCGACTCCTCACGCGGGTCGCCGAAGAGCTTCACGAGCAGCGCGCCCGACACGTTGAACCGTTCGGTCATCGTCGTGTTCATCTGCGCGTTGAGCCCGTACGACTCGCGCGTGAGGGCGGCCATGCGGCGACCCATCCAACGTGCGGGCAGCATGAACACGGGCAGCAGCGCGAGCGCGACCAGCGTGATCTGCCACGACAGCACGAACATCGCGACGAGCGTCGCGGTGACCCCGACCGCGTTGCCGACGACCGACGAGAACGTGTCGGTGAACGCCTGCTGGGCGCCGAGCACGTCGTTGTTGAGGCGCGACACGAGCGCGCCGGTCTGCGTGCGCGTGAAGAAGGCGATGGGCATCTCCTGCACGTGGCTGAAGACCTGGTGCCGCATGTCGAAGATGAGGCCCTCGCCGATGCGCGCGGAGACCCAGCGCTGCCAGAGGGAGAGGCCGGCGTCGATGACCGCGAGGCCCGCGACGAGGAGCGCGAGGTCGACGATCAGCGACGTGTCGTGATTGAGGATCCCGTCGTCGATGATCGCCCGCAGGATGAGCGGGTTGACCACGCCGAGCGCGGCGTCGGCGAAGATCAGGCCGAGGAAGGTGAGCAGCAGGAACCGGTAGGGACGGGCGAAGCCGGCGATGCGGCGGACGATCCCGCGGGGCAGCTTCTCCTCGGTGACGCTCTCGTCGCGGCGCAGCGACCGGAGGACACCCCATCCGCTGGGGCCGGCGCCTCGACCGCCTCCGCCCCCGTGACCCATCGGCATGCCCATCGCCTCACGTTCCCACAGCCATGGCCATCCCCCGGACCTCGGTCGCCGCACGAACGGGCGGGTCGCCCGGCCGCCCGCCCGAGCCGGGCGCCGAGGTGTCGGCCGCGGCGAGCGAAGCGAGGCGACCAGTACACGCAGCGCCGATTTTTGACACGGGCCGGTCACGTTTTGCTCTCCGGAGCCCGATATACGGAGATGGAACGCGCGCGGGTGGCGAAGGTGCGCGAGGCGTTGGCCATGACCGTCCTCGCGCTGGCCGCCCTCCTCGCGCTCGACGTCGGCGGCGTCGACGCGGGCGTGCCGATCGCCGTGCTGGTCGCGGTGGTGCTCGGCGCGATCTCGCTCTCGATCGTGACCCAGCACTCCGAGCGCGTCCGTGAGGCGCTGCCGGTGAGCGTGCGCGTCGGCCTCCAGGTCGTCGGCACGACCTGCGTCATCTTCACGACCGGATGGGGGTCGATCCTCTCGGTCGGCTACGTGTTCTGCGCGGCCCAGGCCGTGGGCGCCGACGGATCGGAGGCGGTCTTCCCCGTCACGATCTGGACGCTCGTCTGCCTCGCGCTGGCGCAGGCCGGCGTCGCGCTCGGCTGGTTGCCGAGCATGATCAGCCGCGTCGACAGCACGGGCATCGCGGGGCTGATGGCGGTCGGGCTCGTGTTCGTGATGCGCATCCTCTGGGTGCAGGCGAGCGAACGGGAAGTGGCGATCAAAGGGTTGGCGCACAGCGAGGACCGCTTCCGCCGACTGCTCGCGAACGCGGCCGACGCGGTCGTCGTGCTCGACCGCTCGGGACGGATCGTGTTCGCGACCGACGCGATCGAGGCGCTGACCGGCTACGCGGTCGAGGAGCTCGTCGGAAACCTCGAGGCCAGCGACATCGTCGAGCCCGAGGACTCGGATCTGTTGCGGGTGCAGCAGCGCGCCGAGCTCTTCGAGGAACCCGGGAGCACCCTCCGATCCGACATGCGGATCCGGCACCGCGACGGCCGCATCCGGTGGTGCCAGGTGACGGTCACGAACCGGCTCGACGACCCCGTCATCGAGGGCATCGTCGCGAACGTCCACGACATCACCGAGCGCCGCGAGGCCGAGGCCGGCGTCGCCGCGGCCCAGGAGCGCTTCCGCTCGCTCGTGCAGAACGCGGCCGACGGGATCGTGATCCTCGGTGACGACGCGCGCTGCGCGTACGCCAGTGCGTCGTACGAGCGGATGACCGGCTACACGAGCGCCGAGCTGATCGGGCGCCCGATGCGCGACTTCGGGCACGCCGACGACCTGCCCGCGATCTCCGCGGCGTGGAGCCGCATGCTCGAGCATCCCGACGAGACGACGACCGTCGAGGCGCGGGTGCGGCACGCCGACGGCCGCTGGCACTGGCAGGCGATCTCGATCTCGAACCGTCTGGCGGACTCGTCGATCGGCGGGATGATCCTCAACATCCGCGACGTGTCGGAGCGCCGCGCGCTCGACGACCTGCTCGCCGAGGAGTCTCGTGTTCTCGAGATGATCGCGTGGGGCGAGCCGCTCGAGGTCGTGCTCGACCGCTCGGCATCGCTGACCGCGCTCTACACGGATGCGCGCTACTGCCTGATCCGTCTCTTCGACGGCGACACGCTGCGGCTCGCGGCCGCGCCCGGACTCCCGAGCGATGTCTTCGAGCAGATTGCGGAGATCACCGTCGACGATCCGCTGCCGTCGGGACGCGCGGCGAGCGCGCGCGACGAGGTGTTCGACCTCGTGTCGGCCGACTCACCCCGTCATGAGCTGGCCGAGTCGATCGGGATTCGCGCGAGTTGGAGCATGCCCGTCGAGCTGCCGAACCGGAACGCGGTCGCAGGCACGCTGACGCTGGTGTTCGATCGCACCGATGTCGACTGCGAAGCGCACCGTCCGATCGTCGACCGGGTCGTGTCGCTCGCGGCGGTGGCAATCGAGCAGGCCCAGGCGCGCGAGGAGCTCGAGCACCGAGCGTTCCACGACGAGCTCACGGGCCTGCCGAACCGCGCGCTGCTGAACGACCGGCTCGCGCACGCGCTCGCGCGATCGCCGCGGCAGGATCACGCGGTCGCGGTCGTGTTCTTCGACCTCGACCGGTTCAAGCTCGTGAACGACAGCCTCGGCCACGACGCCGGCGACCGGCTGCTCGTGCAGGTCGCGAAACGACTCCGCGGTGGTCTGCGCGCGACCGACACCGTCGGCCGGCTCGGTGGCGACGAGTTTGTCGTGCTCGTCGACGACATCCAGAACGACGACGACGCGCACGCCGCGGTGCAGCGCGTCGTCGACATCCTCGAGCAGCCCTTCGAAGTCGACGGCGAGACGATCTTCGTCAGTGCGAGCGTCGGCGTCGCGGTCGCGCGTGACGTCGCGCAGCTCACCGACGTGCTCCGTGAAGCCGACGACGCGATGTACCGCGCGAAGCAGCGCGGGCGCGGCAGCGTCGAGTACCAGTCGACGAACGGTACGACGAGCATCGCGAACCCGCTCGCGCGCATCACCGCGTTGCACCGCGCGCTCGAGCGTGACGAGCTCGTCGTGCACTACCAGTCGATCGTCGACATCGCGTCGCGCCAGCCGATGTCGGCCGAGGCGCTCGTGCGCTGGAACCACCCGGATCTCGGCCTCGTGCTGCCCGGCGAGTTCATCCCGCTCGCGGAGGACACCGGCCTGATCGTGCCACTCGGCTGGCGCGTGCTCGAGCACGTGCTGCGGCGGTTGCGGCATCGTCCCGACCTCAACGTGTCGGTGAACGTGTCGGCGCGGCAGCTGTCGGAAGCCGACTTCATGCCCCGCCTCACCGAGATGCTCACGTCGGTACCCCGCAACCTGCTGACGCTCGAGATCACGGAGAGCCTGCTCATCGACGAGCCCGAGCGCGTCGCGGCGACGCTCGCGGAGCTCGCCGACCTTGGCGTGCGGCTCGCACTCGACGACTTCGGCACCGGCTACTCGAGCCTCTCGTACCTGAGCGCGCTGCCGATCCACCAGCTCAAGATCGACCGCAGCTTCGTGGCCGGCCTCGGCGAGCGCGAGGACTGCGAGACGCTCGTCAGCGGCATCATCCACCTCGGGCACGGACTCGGGCTCGAGGTCATCGCCGAGGGCGTCGAGACCGCGCAGCAGGCCCAGCGGCTGCTCGACCTCGGCTGCCGGCTCGCGCAGGGCTACTTCTTCGGCCGCCCCCAGCAGTGGAACCGCAACGCGGTCGCGTCGCCCGTGGAAGCCATCCGCCCGATCCTGCGCTTGGTGGATTCGCAGACGGCGTGAGTGGTTCCTCCCCGACTGGCCGGAGGCGCGGGGGAGCGGTCACCATCGGGGCCATGAGTCTCTCCGACGAGTTGATCGCCGCGAACGCGCGCTACGTCGAGCATGGATTCCCGGGTGCGCGGCCGCTGCGGCCGCGCCGCGCGCTCGCGATCGTCGCGTGCATGGACAGCCGCATGGATCTCTTCGCGCTGCTCGGGCTCGAGGTCGGCGACGCGCACGTGCTCCGCAACGGCGGTGGGGTGATCACCGACGACGTGATCCGCTCGCTCGCGATCTCGCAGCGCAAGCTCGGCACGAAGGGCATCGTGCTCGTGCACCACACGGACTGCGGGATGACGAAGCTGCGTGACGACGAGTTCGCGTCGGAGCTCGAAGCCGCGACGGGGGAGCGGCCCGGCTTCGCGATCGAGGCGTTCCAAGATGCCGACGCGAGCGTGCGCGAATCCATCGCGCGCTTGCAGCGGTCGCCGTTCGTCGTCTCCGACGACGTCGCGGGGTTCGTGTTCGACGTCGAGACCGGGCGCATCCGCCCGGTCGCGTGATCGGTCGGGACGGTCGCGATTGAGGTGCCGTCGATCCCTCCGAGCGGTATTGGAGGCTCGTCGAACGCGAGCGGCGCTTGCCCCGAGGGCGGGCGTGGATGAGAGTGGCGCATGCCCAATGCGCTCGTGACGGGGACCTCGACCGGCATCGGCGAGGCGTGTGTGGTGCGGCTCGCCGAGCGCGGGTGGCGGGTCTACGCGGGCGTGCGCAAGCCCGAGGACGGTGACCGGCTGCGCGAGCGCGCCGCCGGCGATGTGCGGCCCGTCCGTCTCGACGTGACCGATCGCGAGCAGATCGCCGACGTGGTCGCCGAGATCCAGGGCGAGATCGCGCGTGACGGGCTCCAGGGTCTCGTGAACAACGCCGGGGTCGGCGCGGGCGGTCCGGTCGAGTACCTCGACGACGCCGACTGGCGGGGTGTGTTCGAGGTGAACCTGTTCGGTGTCGTCGCGATGACGAGTGCGGCGATGCCGTTGCTGCGCGCGGGTTCGGGTCGCATCGTGCACATCGGCTCGATCGGCGGGCGCGTCGCGTCGCCCGGGCTCGCGCCGTACAGCGCGTCGAAGCACGCGCTCGAAGCGCTCGCCGAGACGCAACGCCACGAGCTCGCGCGGGCCAAGACGAAGGTGCGCGTCGCGCTCGTGGAACCGGGCGCGGTCGCGACCGCGATCTGGGAGAAGGCCGACACGACCGTCGCCGACCTCGAGCGCCGGCTCGACGGCGAGGGCCGCGATCGTTACGGCTGGTTGCTCGACCAGTCGCGCGGCTTCATCGACGAGAGTCGCGAGCGCGGCGTACCGCCGAGCAAGGTGGCGGACGCGGTCGAGCACGCGCTGACGGCACGGCGTCCGAAGGCGCGGTACCTCGTCGGCCCGGACGCGCGGCTGTTCGGGCACGTGCTGCGGCTCGCCCCCGACCGCGTGCGCGACGTCATGGTCGGTGCCGGCGCCCGCCGCTGGGAACGCCGCGGCCGCAAGACGCAGCGCCGATAGCCGCTACTTCTCGACACTGAATGCCCGTACGGGCCATTGGATGTCGCAAAGTGGAGGGCGAGCGTGCGAGACGCGGTTCCGTTCCGCGAGGACGGGCGGGTCGCGCTGCGGCCGGCCCGAGGTGGGACTGAGGCGTCGAGGCGGGCGAGCTTGCGAGCCCGACCAGCGAGCTCAGATCTCCAAGGGCTCGTAGTTGAGCTGTTCGATGAGGTGCACGAGGTCGGTCGGCGCGACACCCTTGCGGACCCGGCGCACGAAGAAGAGCGCCATCACGAACAGGCTCGCGGCCGCGCCCGCGATCGAACCGAGCTCGACCCGCAGGAACAGCTCGTGCGTCGAGACCGCGGTCGCGACGAGGAACGTGATGAGGCCGACGAGCCACGCGTACATCGTGAGCGCGTGTCCCGAGAGGGCAATGATCGCCTGCGACATCGTGAGCGAGAGGATGAACAGCCCGCTGCCGGTTGCGAGCAGCGCGACGTCGCCCCGACCGAGGTTGAACTTCGAACCGAACAGCAGCTTGCCCGCCCACGGTCCCGCGACCCAGCCGCCGGCGACACCGAGCACGCCGATGCCGACCACGACGTACACGAGGCGGCGCACGCCGACTCGGAACTCGTCGCTGCGACCCGCGCTCACGAGCGACGTGAGTCCCGGGAGCAGCGCGGCCTGCACGGCCTGGAAGAGCACGATCGGAATGCGCGACAGGAAGAGGCCGACGATGAAGTCGGCGACCTTCGTGCGCTGTGCCTTCGTGGCGAGCGCCTGCGCACCGAGGAACGGCGCGTACCCGAGCACCTGGGCGAACAGTGATCCTCCGAGCAAATACCCGAGGTTCGCCGAGATCTCCTTGTAGGGCGCGGCGGGGCCGGGCTGCATGAGCTCCTTCGGTCCCTTGAGCGCGATCGCCGTCGCGAGCAGTGGTGGGACCGCGAGGCAGAGGCCGAACCACACCGGGTCCTTGGAGCCGACGATCGCGAGCGGGATGCACGGCAGCAGTCGCAGCATCGCCTCGGCCGCCATGCTGACGCCGTACGCGCCGAAGTGTCCGGTGCCCGCGAACGCGCCGCGCGCGAGGTACTCGACACCGAACGTGTACAGCGCGATCACGAGGCACACGACGAGCCCGACGTGCCCCGCGAACAAGCGCGACACGAGCGACGTCGTGAAGGCGACGACGAGCACCGCGACGGTGATCACGACGGCGAACCAGGCGCCGACCGTGCCGGCGCGCTGCACGATCGGCGCGCCGCCGAGCCCGTGCACCTTGCGCGCCGCCATCGCGCGCCCGACTTCCTGCTCGAGCGGCAGGAAGATGCCCGGAGCGAGCACGAACACGACGACCCAGAGCGTGTTGAGCGCTCCGTAGTCGAGCTTGTTCAGGTTGCGGAACGCGAGGATCTGGAACGCGTAGGTGGCGATCCCCGCGACGACCAGGCCCGCGCCGACGGCGAACGTGCCCTGGGGGACCGGTGCGCGCGCCGCGAGGCGCCGCCCGCGCTCGAGCCGGGACAGCGGAGCGGACTCGCTCACGGCGCCGCGACCGCCGTCATCGCTCTCCATCGAGATGGCGCTCCGCCCGCCGGGCCGGGTGTTCGTCATGGGGGTCCAGGGCTGCGACGCTACGCGATCGGCGCAGGGGAGGACGATTGGGCTCCGGCGCGCGGTCGCGCCGCGCCGGGTCGCGGCTCATGAGTGTCCTATCGGAGCGCGCCCGGGCGCGCGGAGCAGATGCGCGGCGCCGTCCGCCCCGCCGCGCCCGAGCGATCAGGCCGAGGCGGTCGCCGGCTGGTCCGTGCCGCAGTAGCGGCACTTCGCGGCCCCGCGGGGCAGGTCGTCGGAGAGGCAGGCGGGGCAGGTCTTCACCGGAGCCGGCTCACCGAAGACGCTCGCGCCGCTCCGCGCCATGACCGCCTTGTACGGAACCACGATGAAGAAGTACAGGACGGCCATGAAGACCACGAAGTAGACCGCCGCGGAGATGAGCGAGCCGATGTCGACGAACGTCTTCGGGTTGTTCTTCTGGCCGAGCTGAATGCCGAGTCCGATCCCGCCGCCACCCTGGAAGCGGTTCAGGATCGGCGTGATGATCGTGTCGGTGAACGCCTTGATGAGGGTGCTGAACGCCAGTGCCACCATCAAGCCGATGGCGACGACGACGACGTCACCGCGCATCAGGAAGTTCTTGAACCCCTTGACCATGGTGGGCCTCCTCGACTTCCGCCCGTCGGATCGGACGAGGCGGAATGTACCGGTGGCCATGCCGGAACGCTCGTGCCGGCTCACATTCATATCGTGCTACGATATGAATCGTGAGCTCGGAATCCCATCCGTTCCGCGCGCGCGGCCGGTGGATCTTTGCGCAGACGTTCGCGAATCCCGCGCGCCGCGTGTTCTGGATCACGCTCGCCGCGGGACTGCTGGGGGGCGGCATCGGTGCCGCGTACCTCGCGCTGCTGCACCTCTTGCAACATGGCCTGTGGCCGACGCACTCGGGTCTCCTCGTTCACGGCTGCATCCTCGTCGGCATCGGGGTGTGCGTCGTCGTGCTGACGCACGCGCTCGGTAACGGCGGCAACGTCGAGCTGCTCGTCGACAACATCCACGTGTCGGGTGGTGCGGAAGACCTGCGCGACCTCCCGGCGCTCATCCCGATCTCGTTGCTGTGCATCGCCGCGGGCGGCGGACTCGGTCCCGAGGCCCCGCTCGTGCAGACGACGGGTTCGGTCGGCTCCTGGGCGGCGAACCGCTTCTCGCTCGACACCGCGAGCGTGCGCGTCGTGACGATCACCGGGATGGCCGCGGGCTTCACCGTGCTGTTCGGCGCGCCGCTCGGCGCCGCGGTGTTCGCGTGCGAGATCCTGCACCGGCGCGGCCTCGAGTACTACGAGGCGCTCATGCCGGCGGTGTTCGGCTCACTGACGGGTTACGCCATCTACATCCTGATCACCGGAGTCGGCCTGAAGCCGGTGTGGCAGCTCCCGGCCGCGGGCGCGGTGCACGGTGGTGATCTGTTGTGGGCGGTCGCGTGCGGTGTCGTCGGCGCAGTGATCGCGACCGCGTTCACGTATTTGAATCAACTGCTGCGCGCCGTGTTCGAGCGCGTCCCCGACATCAGCCGGCCGGTGATCGGCGCGGTCGTGCTCGCGTTCCTCGCGTGGATGTCGCCGTACGCGCTGACCTTCGGCGAGGCGCAGCTCGGCCACCTCACGACCACTTCGCTCGCGCTCCACATCCTCCTGCTCGCCGTGCTCGCGAAGCTGCTGGCTTCGAGCGTCACGTTGTCGAGCGGATGGAAGGGCGGCTTCATCATCCCGCTCTTCTTCATGGGCGCGTGCCTCGGACAGGCGGGTCACATCGTGTTCCACGACACGAACGAAGCCGTGCTCATGGCCGCGTTGATGGCGGCCTGCAATGTCGGCGTCACGAAGACACCGATCGGATCGGTGCTCGTCGTGACCGAGATGGCCGGCGTCGCGCTGCTGCCGACGACGCTGATCGCGGCCGCGGTCGCGCTCGTGCTCACCTCGAACGTGGCGCTCATCGAGAGCCAGCGCCGCCGTACGGATACCTCGACGGGCACGACCTACGACCCCGAGCCCCTGCATCCGGACGACTGATGACGCGTCGTCGCACCGCCGAGCTCTCCGACGCCGAGTACCACGTGCTCGCGCGCTTCCGGCGGGCGCTGCGTCTGTTCCTGCACTTCTCCGAGGACGCGGCGCGCGCCGCCGACCTCACGCCCAACCAGCATCAGCTCATGCTCGCGATCCGCGGGTTCGACGACGGCGCGCCGACGGTGTCGGACGTCGCCGACTGGTTGCAGCTCCGTCATCACTCGGCCGTCGAGCTCGTCGATCGCGCGGTCGAAGCCGGTCTCATCGAGCGCCACACCGATGCGCGCGATCGGCGGCGGCAACGGCTCACGCTCACCGCGCGCGGCGAGCGCGCGCTCGCGCGGCTCTCCGCCGCCCATCGCGAAGAGCTGCGCCGCTTCCGCGAAGAGATGGCCGACCTCCTCCACGAACTGGGCTGACCGCCTAGATTGCGCGCCATGGAGCGGGTCGTGATTCTGGGGGCCGGCTTCGCGGGGCTGGAGCTGGCGACGCGATTGTCCGACGAAGTCGCCGACGAGGTGGAGGTCGTGCTCATCGACGCAGCCGACGCCTTCGTGTTCGGCTACTCGAAGCTCGACGTCATGTACGGACGGCAGACGCGCCAGGCGGTGCGCATGTCGTACTCCGACATCGACAAGCCGTCGGTCACGTTCAAGCAGGAGAGCGTGACCGCGATCGATCCGGAGCGCCGAACGGTGACGACCGATCGCGCAACGTACGACGCCGACGTGCTCGTGGTCGCGCTCGGCGCCGACATCGTGCCGGCACGCACGCCCGGCCTCGTCGAAGGCGGTAACGAGTTCTACACGGTCGCGGGTGCGGAGCGGTTGCGTGAGGTGATCCCGCGCTTCGACCGCGGCGACGCGATCGTCAGCGTGCTCGGGCCGTTCTTCAAGTGCCCGGCCGCACCGTACGAGTGCGCCATGATGCTGCACGACCACCTCGAGTCGCGCGGTGTGCGCGGCGCGACGACGATCAAGGTGCTCACGCCGATGGGGATGCCGATCCCCATCTCGAAGGAAGCTTCCGGTGGGATCCTCGGTGCGCTCGCGGCGCGCGGCATCGAGTTCTGCCCGGAGACCGTCGTCACCGCGCTCGATCCCGCGACGCACACTGCGACGCTCCGCGACGGACGCACGCTGAACTACGACCTGTTCCTGGGCGTGCCCGTGCACGAGGCGCCGCCCGTCGTCGTGGAGTCGGGGTTGACCGTCGACGGCTGGATCCCGGTCGACCCGAAGACGTTCGCGACGCGCTTCCCCAATGTCTACGCGGTGGGCGACATCACGAGCGCGCCGGTGCCGCGCGTCGGTGTCATCGCCGAGGGCGAGGCCGGCACGGTCGCCGACGTGCTCGTGCACCGCTTGAAGGGCGGCGACGAGCCGCCGCCGTATCCGGGTATCGCGACCTGCTACATCGAGTTCGGCGGTGCGGAGGTCGCCAAGTTCGAGGTGAACTTCCTCGGCGGCCCGACGCCCACCGGTGTGTTCCTCGAACCGTCGCTCGAGCTCGCGGAGTCGAAGAAGGACTTCGGCGCGACGCGGCGCCGCCGCTGGTTCAATACGGACTGACGCGCGTCACGGAAGGAAGCCGCCGAAGGTCGTGCCTTCGGCTTCGACCTCGATCGCGTCGCCGTGTGCGATCGGTTGATAGTGGTCGTAGCCGTTGCCGAGCTGGAACACGACCTGCGTCGTGCTCCACGACTGCAGGACGATGCCGATGCAGTCACCGGCCTGCCCCGCCGTCCAGCTCGCATTCGTATCGGCGAACCACAGGCCCGTCGATCCGAACGTGTCGCCGGTGTCGCCACCGAAGCAGTTGATCGCGGAGCCCGTCGGCGCGGTCGCGCCGAGGTTCGAGCCGCTGATCGTGACCGTCGGGGCCGACGTCGGTCCCGTGAACGCGACGCCGTCGATCGTCGGTGGCGCGACGTACGGCACGACGAACTCGCCGATGCCGTGCGGCGATCCGAGACCGGTTGGGCCGTCGTAGCCCTTCGCCGCCTTGCAGAAGTAGAGCGGTGAGCACGCGCCGGTCTTGCCCTTCGTGATGTCGTGCCGCGTGGTCGCGCGCGCCGCGTACGCGGCGGACGCGGGGATCGCGGCACCGCCCGGGTTGTTCGCGAGCCCGTAGAGCGCGGCGGTGATCGGCGACGACACGCTCGTGCCGAACTCGTAGACCCAACCGCCGCTGCCGTAGGTGTCGTAGCTGAGGACGTCGGCCGCGACCGCGCTCACGTCGGCGGTCATGCGGTTCGCGCACCCCGCGTCGGTCTGCCACGCGGGCTTCGGCTCGTACGCGGAGCAGCCGCTGCCCGAACCCTGCGTGATCGGCCGCCCCGGCGTGACCCACGCGGCCTCGGTCCAGCCGCGCGTGGTCGTCGCCGGCGTGAGCTCCGTGCCGCCGACCGACGTGACGTACGGCGATGCCGACGGATACTGCACGCCGCCGCCGTACGCGGCGTCGCCGGAGCTGAACGTGATCGCGACACCGGGGTGATCCCAGTCGCCGTCCCAACCCGTCTCGCCGTCGAACTCGCCCGTGCCCCAACTGTTCGAGACGACCTTGGCGCCGAGCGTCACCGCTTCGTTCTCGGCGGTGCCGAGATCGCCGAAGCCGTTGCTGTCGGCCTCGACGAGGAGGATGTGGCAGTGCGGGCAGACCGCCGACACCATGTCGATGTCGAGCGCGATCTCCTGCGCGTCGCCTGGATCGGCCGCCGGGTAGCTGCCCTGCACGCCATCCTGGTCGACCTTGCGGAAGCAGCCGTTCTTCGTGGTGCACTTCGGCAGCCCGTACGTCGCGCGGTACACGCCGAGATCGGCTTCTGCGCTCGGATCGTCGTTCGGGTCGACGACCGCGACCGTGACGCCCTTCCCGTGACTCGCCGACAACTTCGTGAGGCCGTACGCGGCCTGCAAGTTGCAGGGCGTGTAGCCCGCGGACTCGTCGACCGCACACGTCGTCGTCGAACGCGCGCTCGCCCGCGGTGCGTTCGCAGGCGCGACCGCGAGGTAGCAGTGCGCGCGATGCGTCCCGTGCGCGTTGGTGCACCCCGCGGCGCGCGCCCCGGCACCGGCTGCCTGTGCCGCGGTGCGAGTCACCGTTGGAGTCGCGCCGGCGGTCGACGACACGCCGACCGATGCCGCGAACGCGATGAACACGGCGACCGCCGTCGCCACTGCTGCCCACTTCCGACCCACGCCCCGCTCCCGCTGCGTATCCCACCGCCGCTGGATTCGTGCCGATGCTAAGCCCACGCGTCCGCGTGCGGAGGGGTGCCAGCACGAAACGTCGCGCCGGTCGGCAGTGGCCCGGCTCGAGCCGCGCCGTTAGCCTGGGGCGGTTCCGAGGTGGGGGTGTCGATGCGACGGCTCGTGCTTGCGGTGCTTCTCGGCCTGGCTGCCGTGACCGCAGCGCCGGCGGCAGTCAGCGCGGCTTCGGCCGCCCATGCGCCGGAGTTCGTCGGCACGTATCGGCTCCACGTCGAGTATCCGCCGAACGACTGGCGCGGTCGGGGCCAGATGAAGATCAGAGCCGATGGGACCGGCCTCATCGAGGGTGCTTACAAGTTCGTTTGGTCGAACCAGAAGAACGACATCACGATCTACTGCGAACTGTGCGGCACAACGATGTACGGAACGCTGACGCGGAAAGGCATCTCCCGCAAGAACGTGCCGGGAACGTTCAACGTGCGTGACTTGTACTGGTACGCGGTGAGGACGAACCAGTCGAGCAGCTCCTGATCTGGAATCCGAACTCGGGGGCCGTCGCGAGACCTGCGCCCCTCGTCGCATCCGTCGAGCCCACACTGCGCCGCGACCCGCGGGTCGATCGGAGGCCTGGGTTCGCTCACGCGGCAGCGAGGGCGCGAGCGCGTTCGCGTGCGAGTGCGGCGAGCTCACCGGCTCGGGTGAGGATGGGTGGTGGGCGCTTGCGGGGTCGGCTACTCCCGCGGCAGTTGCCGTCGGGGTCGGAGAAGGTGAGCTCGCCGTTCGGGTCGCCGCGCACGGTCCAGCCGCCTTCGTGCACGAGCTGGTGGTGGCCGCGGCCCCTGCACGCGGCCGAGCCGTTGTCGACATCGGTCAAGCCGCCGAGCGCCCGCTCCTTGCCGTGGTGGGCTTCGCAGTCGCGGGGTGGGGCGTCGCAATCGGGCCAGCGGCAGCCGCCGTCGCGCACCATGATCGCCCGGTACTGGTCGGGCGTGAAGGTCCGCGTCGCGCCACCCATCGCGAGCGGCACACCATCGCCGTCGACGATGAGGAGCTGACCGATCGAATCGCACGCGATTCGCCGCAACATCTCGGGGGAGACGCGGCGGCCGTCGAGCGTCTCGCAGATCCCGACCGCCCCACCGCTGATCGTCTCGACACTCACGACGTAGATGATGTGCGGCCGGTTCGTGCCGCGCGGTTGGCCGTCGAGGTAGTGACGGAAGATCTCCACGATCGCGTCGCTGCGCTGCTGCGCCGGAGTGCGCGGATCGCCGGCCGCGTGGGCCCGGTCGTAACTGCGTTTCAGGGCCCTTCTCCACGATCTCGGCACCCTCGGAGTCGAACGTGCCGTGGAGGAGTCCCATGCCGTCGAGCGCGCGTGAGAACTGCACGCCGCGGCGTTCGTGCTCACGATCCACGGGTGCGGCGCCGTCGCGATCCAACGCGTCATCGAGCGCGTCACGCCATTGCTTCCCCACATTGACGACATCGTCCGGCCGGCCGGCGCGCGCCGTGTCGACCAGCGCGGGCTCGAACACTGCGAACGCCGCGTCCGCGGCCGCGGCGTGGCGCACCCTCGCCAGCGCGGCGACGTGCGAGCTCCCGATCTCCCCGCGCTCCCACGCCGTACTCGCGATCGGCATCTGCCCGAGCTGACGCGCAACCTTCACCCGATGATGCGCCTCACCCGACCCGCAACGCGTGTGCTTCACGAGCACCCCGCCGCGGAACGCGCCCCGTCGAGCGACCACTCACCCGACCGATCGACCTCCGAGAGTCGCCGCGCGAGCTGGGCATCGAGCCGCGCCATCTCCCGCGCCAGCGCGATCACCGACTCACTCTGCGGCGCGGCCTCGATGGCTTCGCCGGCGAGCTCGTCGATCGCGGCGCGTAATCGCTCGAGCACCACCGTTGCCATGCGACGACCATACACGAACACACGTTCGACAACAAGCAAAAACCCAATGAATCCGGGCGCGATGTGCCCGCGGATCAGCGAAGCTCGGGCAGGTGTTGCGGGTCGGCGAGCGCCCCGGCCATGGGGTCGCCGATCGCCGCGATGCGCTCACCGATGTCGCGGATCGTCCAGCGGTCGGGCGTGAGGCCGGGGTCGTCGAGCTCGTCCCACTCGATCGGCGCCGACACCGGGGCACCGGCCGCAGGTCGCGTGCTGTACGGCGCGACGAGCGTCTTGTTGATCGCGTTCTGCGTGTAGTCGAGCCGCGCGAGCCCGTGGCGCGCGTCCTTCTGCCAACTCCAGCTCACGAGGTCGGGCACGGTCGCGCCGACCGCGCGTGAGAGCTGCTCGACCCAGTCGCGCGTCTCGTCGAACGTCGGGCCCGGCTCGATCGGGATCCAGATCTGGATGCCGCGCTGTCCCGTGACCTTCGGGTAGCCGCGCACCGAGAGGTGCTCGAGCGCGGTTCGGTGCAGGCGCGCGAGCATGAGCAGCTCGTCCCACGTCGTGTGCTCGCCGGGATCGAGATCGATGAGCGCGTACGTCGGTTGGTGCGCGTCGAAGACCGTCGACGTCCACGGGTGCAACTCGAGCGCGCCGTGATTCGCAAGCCACGCGAGTGCGGGCGCGCTGTCGGCGACGAGGTACGCCTCGCTCTCACCCGCGTCGGCGTCCTCGTTGCGCCAGCGCGGGATCCATTCGGGCGCGTAGTCGGGCGCAGCCTTCTGCCAGAACCCCTTCGTGCCCGCGCCGTTCGGATAGCGGTGCAGGTTGAGCGGGCGGCTCGCGAGATAGGGGAGCATCACCGGCGCGATCGTCGCGGCGTAGCGCACGAGATCGCGCTTCGTGACGCCCTTGCCGCGACCGCGCGCCGGGAACAGCACCTTGTCGAGGTTCGTCAGCGCGAGCTCGCGACCCTGGAGCTCCCAGTGGCCCTTCGCCCCGAGCGCGTCGAGCGCCGCGAGCTCGTCGTCGGTCGCGCCCGCGAAGTCGGCCGACGCGCTGGTGACCGATCCGGTCGTGGTCCACACGCGGTCGGGATGCGCGGCGACCTCGTCGTTCGTGCGACCACTGATCACCGAGCGCGGATGCGCTTCCGGATCCCAGCCTTCGACCGAGTGGTCGTCCTTCTTGTGCAGGACGAGCCATTGCTCTTTTCCGCCCTGCTCCTTCGTGCGGATGAGCACGATGCGCCCGCGGATCTTCTCGCCGTGCAGCTCCGCGTGCACCTCGCCGGCCTCGACCTCCGCGATCGGGTCGTCGCCCTTGTCGAGCTCCCACGTGCCGCGGTCCCACACGATCACGTCGCCGCCGCCGTACTCGCCCGCGGGGATCACGCCTTCGAAGTCGATGTAGTCGACGGGGTGATCCTCGACGTGCACCGCGAGATGGCGCGCCTTGGGATCGAGCGTGATGCCCTTCGGCACCGCCCAGCTCACGAGCACGCCTGCGGCCTCGAGACGGAAGTCGTAGTGCAGGCGGCGCGCGCGATGCCGTTGGATCACGAAGCGCCACCCGGGCGCGTCGCCGAGCGCGCCCTTGGGCTCCGGTGTGCGCCCGAAGTCGCGCTTGTCGTTGTAGCGGGCCAGCGTCATTGCGTACCTCGCTCGAGCAGGCGTGCGCCGAATCTACGCGCTCTTCCGCACCCGCTTCTTCGCCGGCTGTCGCGTCGCCGCGGTCCGCTTCGCCGGCTTCTTCGCGGCCGTCTTCTTCGCGGAACGTCGCGCCCGCGACGGCTTGCGGTCGAGGCTGGCGCGCAGCGCGTCCATGAGGTCGATCACCTGTGCGGTCTGCTCCTGCGGCTCGGCCTCGATCGTCTCGCCCTTCGACTTCGCCTTGATGATGGCGCGCAGCTGTTCCTCGTAGTCGTCGTGGTAGCGCGTCGGATCCCACGCACCCGCCATCGAGTCGACGATCTGCTTCGCCATCTTCTTCTCGCGCGGCTTCACGCTGGCCGTGCGCGTCGGGAAGACGTCGACGCTCTTGGGTGCCGCGACCTCGTCGGCGAACCGCATCGTCGAGAGCGCGAGGCCTTTGCCGTACGGACGGATCGCGGCGAGGTATTGCTTCTCGCGCATCACGACCTTGCCGATCGCGACGCGTTGCGTGTCGTCCATCACCGACGCGAGCAGCGCGTAACCCTTCGCCGCCCCCTCGCCGTCGGGCGCGAGCAGGTAGGTGCGCTCGTAGTACACGGGGTCGATCTCCGCGAGCCCGACGAAGTCCTCGATGTCGACCGTCTTCGTCGACGCGGGCTGGAGGTCGTCGAGCTCACCCTTGTCGAAGACGACGTAGTGACCCTTGCTCGTCTCGAACCCGCGACGGATGTTGTCGTAGTCGACGGCCTTGCCGGTCTTCTCCGAGACGCGCTCGTAGTGGATTCGCGAGCCGTCGGGCGCGAGCTGGTGGAAGTGCACGTCGTGCTCGTGGATCGCGGAGTACAGGCGGACCGGGATGCTGACGAGCCCGAAGCTGATCGAGCCCGTCCAGATCGATCGAGGCATCTCCGTGCGATACCCGCCCCGCCACCGGTTCAGTCGGGATCGGCGAGCACCTCGGCGATCAGGTGGCGGGCACGCGCGACGCCGAGCGGGTTCGTGTCGCGGTAGTAGGGGATGAAGAGCGCGGCCTGCGAGAGCGCATGACCGCGCCCGCGCGCCCACGTCGCGTCGTCGACATCGACCGCGCGCCGGAAACGCGCGCGACTCTCGCCCGAGAACAGCGCCCACGCGATCATCAGGTCGCACGCGGGATCACCGACGCCGACCGCGCTGAAGTCGATGACGGCGCGGACACGACCGTCGCGCACGATGACGTTGCCGGGGAGCATGTCGCCGTGGAACCACACCGGCGCGCGCCCCCACTCACCCGCTGCGAGCGCGGAGCCCCAGACGCGCAGCGCGGCGTCGACGTCGAGCTCGTCGCGCAGCGCTTCGAGCGCGGCGCGCGTATCGGGATCGCGCGGCGCGAGTGGCGCGCCGCGTTGTCCGGCGCGCGCGGGGAGTCCGTCGGTCGCGTCGATCGTGCGCAACGCGACGAGGAAGTGCGCGACGTCGCGCGCCGCGGCATCGAGACCTTCGACGCGACCGAGCGCGAAGTTCTCGCCCGGGATCCAGCGGTGTACGGCCCACGCCCACGGATAGCCCGCGCCGGGCGCGCCGGTCGCGACGGGTGTCGGGATCTCGAGCGGCAACGACGGCGCGAGACGCGGCAACCACTCGCGTTCGATCTCGACCTGGTGCACGGCCCATCCGATGCGCGGGAGCCGCACGACGAGCTCGTCACCGAGTCGATAGATCGCGTTGTCGGTGCCGGCCGATTCGACGCGCTCGAGCGGCAGCCTCACCCATTCGGGGTACTGCTGCGAGAGCAGCGCGCGTACGAGGTCGTCGTCGATCTCGACCTCGTCGGTGTGCATTCTCGAATGAGACACGGCCGCCGATTCTTCCGCTTCGCCGGCGAAGCGGCCGCCGAATTCCACCGCGTTGCACGATCGGCACAGCCGGACACGAGACGTCACCCGCCCCACTTCGGCGCGCCGCGGGACACGTTTCGAGTGCGCACGGGTGGACTCCGCGTACCGCCGGCGCCTACCGTTTCGACACCAGCACAGGCTGTGCGCCGAAGCGCGCGGGGATCGGCTCTCGCAGTTTGGAGACCCTGGTGAACAACGTCTCGGGGCGGGTTCGTACGCGCCTTGTCGTCGTGGTGACGACGATCACGATCGCAGCGTCGCTGACTGTGGTGCCGACGCGTGCGCGCGCGGTCGAGTCGGTTGCCGAGCAACGCGTGCAGGGCATCGGCGGCCAGCAGCCCGGGCTCGCATACGAGCGGCCGGCCGCGCTGAATCAGGATCTCGGCGCGATGCAGGCCGCGGGCATGACGTGGGTGCGCGCCGACTTCTTCTGGTCGTCGATCCAGAGCCGCGGACCGGGCTCGTGGTACTGGGGTCCGACCGACGCCTTCGTCAAGGCGGCCAAGGCACATCATCTGCACGTGGTCGGCATGCTCGCCTATGCGCCGCGATGGGCGCGCAGCGGTCCCGACGAGCACGACCCGCCGAAGAACCCGAACGACTACGCGAACTTCGCGCGCGCGGCGGCGCGCCGGTACGCGCCGATGGGTGTGCACACGTGGGAGATCTGGAACGAGCCGAACCTGGCGGTGTTCTGGGCGCCGCGGGCCGACCCGGTCGCGTACGCGGCCCTGCTGCGGCGTGCGTATCCGGCGATCAAGAGCGCCGATCGCAACGCCACGGTGATCTCGGGCGGGCTCGCACCGGCGAGGGATCGGGGCAACGACCTCTCGCCGATGTCGTTCATCGTCGCGCTCTACTACCACGGCGCGAAGGGCAACTTCGACGGGCTGGGTCTGCATCCGTACTCGTATCCGTACGCGCCGATGAAGAAGGCGTCGTGGAACGTCTTCTACAACACGCCGACCGTGCACAAGCTCATGGCCGACGTCGGCGACGGCAACAAGAAGATCTGGGGCACCGAGATCGGCTACCCGACGGGTACGAGCTCGAAGGCGGTGAGCGAGCAGACGCAGGCGAACGACCTCGTCGCCGCGATCACGGCTTGGCAGAAGTGGTCGTTCACCGGGCCGATGTTCATCTTCCAGCTACGCGACTCGTCGACGAAGAAGTCGGATCTCGTCGACAACATGGGCATCCTGCGGTGGAGCGGCCAGGCGAAGCCCGCGTACAACGCGATTCGCAACAAGCTGCGGTGACGATCAGGTCGTGACCTGGATCCAGTCGACGAGCATGAACGCGGGCTTCTCGGGTGGACTGATCGACTTCGACACCGCGAGGTTCAGCACGAGGTAGTGCGGGCTGTTCGCGAACGCGCTCGCCGACGCGGTGCCCACCTTCTTGCCGTCGTAGAAGAACGTCAACGACGACCTCGTGCGATCGAGCTCGACCACGTGCCACCCGCCGCGCGTCGAGGTGCACGCGCCCACCGTCGGCCGCGTGGTGTGCACGTGCCAGCAGTCACTGCCGCCGAGCCCTTCGAGCACGTCGATCTCGCCGTCGTTGGGCCAGTGCTGCCCGTTCGTCCAGATGCCGGGCCAGTCGACGGTCGATCCCTGCCCCGGCGGCAGCCACACCCGAGCCTTCAGGTCACCCGTGGTGTAGTGGAACTTGCCGTTCGTGTTCACGAGTCCCGACATGTACGCGCGCCCGAGACAGTTGTGCGGCACCGCGGCGAGCACGAGATAGCTGTTCTTCACGATCGCCTGGCGCGGGTCGTAGCAGTCGTTTTCCTTGCTGTTCACGGGGTTGCTCGGACTGTTGCCGTGTCCGAACCAGCTCGGGTTCCACTTCTTCGCGTCGAGCTTGTTGCCTCTGAAGTCGTCTCGGAAGAGGACCTTCGGCTTCGCGCTCGTCGAGCTCACGGCGTCGGCGAGGCGCGCGCGCACGGCAATGCACGGCGTCAGCCCGACGACGAGAAGAAGAGCGACGATTCGCCACGCGCGAGTCCAACGCGCGTGCGGCTGGATAGAGCTCATGCTGGTATGCCTCCGTGCGCGGATCACCGCGGCCCGCACCGCGTTCTCGGTCCATCGAGCCCGAAGCAGCACCATCCAACTCGCGCCCCGGGGAAGCGCGCCAGTCCTACCCCGGAAATCGCTCCGCATATGCGTGATGTCACGAACGGGTGACGCTCGTGTGGCGGATGACGCGTTGCGATGCCGACGATTGTCTTGCGGCGCGTCGCGACCGCCGACCCGAGCGCCGACCCGCGCTTCGGTGGTACTGCGTTGTCGGCGTACCGCCGAACAACGCAGTACCACGGAGACCGGCGCTACAAGCGCACGACGACGCGCCCGATGGTCGCGCGGCGCTCCATCGCGTCGAGCCCGTCGGGGAGCTCGGTGAAGGGCAGCTCGCGTCCGACGACCGGCCGGACCGCGCCCTGTTCGACGAGGCCGAGGATCTGCCGGTGCGTCTCCTCACCCTGCGCGTGCGACGGGAAGTTGAGACCCGTGAGCTTGCGGAACTCGAGCGCGTCGTCCGCGTAGGCGTGGCACACGCCGACGAGCGAGAAGTTGCCGAAGAGAACGGGTCGCGGCACCACGCCTTCGTCCTCGTGCTCGATGCCGGACGCGAACCCCGCGAGCACGTGGCGTCCGTTGAACGCCATGCATCGGAACGTCTGCACCGTGATGTCGCCGCCGATCGTGTCGAACGCGACGTCGACACCGCGCCCGCCGGTCTCGTCGAGCACTGCGGCGACGAAGTCGGTCTCGCGATGATCGATCGTCACGTGCGCGCCGAGCTCGCGGCAGAACGCGTTCTTCTCCGCGCCACCCGCGACCGCGATGACGCGCGCACCCGCGTGCACACCGAGCTGCAGCGCCGCGGAGCCCGCGCCGCCCGCGGCCGCGTGCACGAGCAGGGTCTCGCCGGGTTGCACGCGTGCGCGTTCGCGCAGCGCCAGCCACGCGAGGTGGAGAGGCATGTAGATCGCGGCGGCGTCGGGCAGCGGCAGCGAGTCGGGCATCGCGAACGTCATCGCGGTCGGCGCGACGACGAGCTCCGCGTAGCCGCCGTACGCGCCGGACGGAATCGCGACGACCCGCCGGTCGCGCCACGTCGACGCACCGTCGCCCGTGCCGACGACCCGCCCGAGCACTTCCATACCCGGTACGTACGGGAACGGCGTGCGGACGGTCGCGTAGCGGCCGTGGATGCCGTCGATGTCGTTGAAGTTGAGCGTGACCGCCTCGACGCGGATGAGCACCTCGTTCGCGCCGGGTTCGGGCGCATCGACGTCGTCGAGGCGCAGCACGTCGCGCGGCGCGCCCGGCTTCGTCGCGAGCCAGGCCTTCACGACAGCGCGGGCCAGAGGTCGCGGTGCACGTCCTCGTAGTCGGCGAGGATCCGGTCCGCAGCGCGCGCGGAGCCGACGACCGGGTCGAGCTCCAGGGCTTGCAGTGCGGCCGCGCGCGAGCCGAGCAGCGCCGCGTCGCTCACGAGCTGCTGGATCGTGGCCTCGGTGTGGAGCGCCCCCGCGATCGCGGTCGGCAGGTCGTTGCTGCGATCGCCGACGATGCCGGTCGCGGTCGCGGTGCCGCTCACCTCGACCGCGCTGTCGTGCGGCAGCGCGGGTACGAGGTCGTCGTTCGGCAGGATCGCCGACGCGATGCGCTCCGGCTCGCCCGAGATCGCGGCGCGCAGGATCGGGCGCAACGAGTCGTCGGTGACCCACGCGAGGAACGGCGCCATGTCGAACGTGCCGGTGAGGATGACGTCGATCACCTCGCCGATCATCGAGCGCATCTTGATCTGACGCGCCGCGATGTCGAGCGGTGCGGCGAACTCGGTCGCGTCGCGGAAGTACTCACCCGCGTGGCTGTCGCTCGTCGCGACCACGGCGTCGAAGCGATCGTGCAGATGCTTCACGAAATCGAACGTCTCACCGTCGCCGTTCTCGAGCGCGCTCACTGCGGCGTGCAGTTGCGGCGTCACGTCCTCGTGGGTCGCGCGATCCCACGCCTCGAGCAGGATCGTGAAGTGATTGAGGCCCGCGGCGCGCGTGTCGACGCGGCGACCCAGCAACTTCGAGAACCGATCGTTCGCGATCTTCACCTCGTGACACAGGCCCACGACGGGTTGGTCGAGGTGGCGACGGAACGCGGTGCAGATCCGCCCTTCAGGATTCGTGAAGTTGACGAGCAGCGCGTTCGGAGCGAGCCGTTCGACGTCGCGCGCGATGTCGACGACGAGTGGGACCGTGCGCAACGCGTGCGCGAGGCCGCCCGGCCCGCCGTTCTCGCCGTAGAGATGGTCGACACCGTGACGGCGCGGGATCTCGAAGTCGAGCAGCCAGCGGTTGACCCGATCGACCTCGACCGACACGACGACGACGTCGGCACCGGGCAACGCGTCGACGCGGTCCTGCCGGCATTCGACGGTGATGCCGCGTCCGGTCGCGGCTTCCATCGCGGCGGCGACCTTCGCCATCTGCTCGAGCGGCGCGCGCTCGAGGTCGACGAGGTACACGGTCGCGCCGGTGAACACCGGGTCCGCGTAGAGATCGTGGAGCGTGGTGAGCCCGAACGACGCACTGCCTGCGCCGATCAGGACGATCGTGGGCGCCTCCCGCACGCGGCGAAAGCTAGTCGTCTTGGCCGTCGACGTGTCTGGGTAGAAGGGGCGTTCATGCGAAGGACAACGTTCGTGCTCTGCGTGCTCGTCACCCTCGTCGCGTGCGCGGCGTGCTCGTCGAGCTCCGCGAAGAAGGATGTGTCGATCACCTCGTGCAAGGCCGATCCGGGCGGCGGCCACCCGACGGTCGCGGGCACGATCCACAATCACAGCAGCAAGGCGAGCACCTACGCGATCCACGTGAAGTTCGACGACGCCTCCGGCAACGGCGTCGGCGACGGTGTCTCGGCCGTCGGCCGCGTCGACTCGGGCGGCAACGCACATTGGGACGCGACGGGCAGCGAGGACGCCAAGGGTCCGGTGAAGTGCTCGCTCGACTCGGTCACTCGCACCGTCGCACCCTGACCGGTACCCTCGACCCGTCGTGATGGGCGACCAGCACACGGGGGTGGGTGATGTCCGGTACGGGGCGGCGTCAGCGACGCATCATTGTGGCGAGCAGTGTGGCCGTGCTGCTCGCGTTCGCAACCTTGGGCGGCACCGCGTCGGCTGCGCCGGCGTCGTGGACGTTCTCGCGCACACCGCACGCGACCCCTGGGCTGACCCAGGTCTCGTGTCCGGCGGCGCGCTCGTGTCTCGCTTTGACCGAGGGAGACCCGGAGCACGTCCTGCAGTGGAACGGCCGACGCTGGACCGTGCAGTCGACGTCACCGCGGTTCGCGGGCAGCCTCGACTGCCCGACGACGACGATGTGCGTCGCGGTCGGTCTGGCCGGCGATCGCGCGAGCGCGGATACCTGGAACGGCGCGGAGTGGACCCCGAGCACGGTGCCCGGTCCCGGCGGCTACTCGGAGCTCGACGGCGTCTCCTGCGTCAGCGCGACGTGGTGCATGGCGGCCGGCCGCGGCTCCAGGGACGCGTTCTTCGAACGCTTCGACGGCAGCAAGTGGACGCTCGTCGCCGCGCCGATGTCGTTGCACGGGAACGCGATGTACGACGTCTCGTGCACCTCGGAGACACACTGCGTCGCGGTGGGCGTCACCTTCAGTTGCCGGACGTGCCACATGGCAACCACGCGCGCGGAGACGTGGGACGGCGAGCAATGGACCGCGACCCATGCGCCGCCGAACCTGCCGGGCGGCGCGAACGTGCTGCTGCACGTCTCGTGTGGCGCGCCCGACCGTTGCCTTGCGGTCGGCCAGCACGATGAGGGCGCGTCCAACGACCCGCTCGTCGAGCAATGGAACGGCCACCGCTGGAAGCTGCTCACCGACCCGGTTCCGCCGGGTGCGATGGGGAGCCATGTCGACGACGTCTCGTGCGCGCACGGCGTCAACTGCGTCGCGGTGGGCACGTGGTACGGCCCCAATGGATCGGGAACGTTCGGCCAGCTCATCGCGGCCTGGAACGGGACCGTGTGGTCGTATCCGGACGTCGAGGTGCACCCGAGTGGCTGGCTGCACGGAGTCGACTGCTTCGACGTCCGTCACTGCGTGGCCGTGGGCACGGACGACCGGCCCAACGATCGGCCGCTCGCGTTCGTCGGCGCGCCGTCCACGTCGTGAAGGGCACGCGCGTCTGAGCGCGCGAGCGGAGCGAGCGGAGCGGCCACGCGGGTCGCGGCGCGCGTCGCGGAGGGCGAGCGCGTCTGAGCGCGTCTGAGCGCGCGAGCGGAGCGAGCGGCGCGGCCCCGCGGGTCGCGTCGCGCGTCGCGGAGGGCGAGCGCGTCTGAGCGCGCGAGCGGAGCGAGCGGCGCGGCCACGCGGGTCGCGGCGCGCGTCGCGGAGGGCGAGCCTGCGAGCCCGACCATGAGAACCGCGAGCCGGCGCGCGACGGGGGAGCGTCGCGCGCCGGCCAACGAGGTTCGGATCAGCCCGCCGGCGGGCAGTGGACGTTCGGGTTCCACGGCATGTACGTGCCGTGCGGGTTGTCCTTCCACACCCACACGTGCAGCGCGTAGAAGTCCGGCAGTCCGAAGCGGTTCGGCGCGGTGATCAACATGAACGGGTGGCCGGCGAGCTCGGGCGGTTGCGCGCCCTGCCACGCGTCCTTCGTCACGATGTACTCGACCGCCGTGAGCTGCAGGCCGCTCGCGGTGTGCTCGTAGAGCACCGCTTCCGGCTGGTCGGGATCGATCACGCCGTCGCCGACGAGGTCGCCGTTGACGTAGTGGATGCCCATGTTCCCCTGTCCCGGTGCGCCGTTGATGCACGTGACGCCGTTGACGTCGGAGAACTTCGCGTAGCCCGCGTGCTCGACCGCGTCCACGTTGTGGAAGTCGCGTGTCGCATGGCGCACCTCGGACACGAAGTCGCGCCGCGGGCCTGCGGCCGACGCCGACATCGCGACGCCGGTCGTGAGACCGGCGATCGCCAGCAGTGCGGCGAGGCCGGCGATGATGCGGGACCGCGTGCGTGAGGCGCGCGCGGGCGGTGAAGGCTGGCTGAGATCCATGGTCCCCTCCTGATGACCGGGACTTCCGGCCGTTGTGAGGAAGGTAAGGAAGAAAGCCGCCGCTGCCATCGGGCGCGCGTACCTATTTCGTCGGCACGCGCTGCTTATTCGGGTCGGTTGTCGCTCGCGGCCGGCGACCCGACGAGCCCGTGGTGCATCGCGTGCAGCGCCGCACCGGCGCGGTTCGAGACGCCGAGCTTCGTGTAGATGCGTTCGATGTGGGAGCCGACGGTCTTCGGGCTGATGCCGAGCCGGCGCGCGATGCCCTTGTTCGGCAGCCCGACCGCGAGCAGCCCGAGTACCTCGCTCTCGCGCGCGGTGAGGCCCGCGGGACCACCGGCGCGCGTCCGGCGCGGCGCGTGCCCCGCGGCCTCGAGCACCGCATCGACCGCAGCGGGATCGAACCTGCCGTCGGCGGCCTCGGCGCGCAGCCGGCGCGCCGCATCGGCTTCCGTCAACGCCGGTCGGTGCGGGCGCGGCTGCGTCATCGCGTGGTAGGCGTCGGCGGCCGCGAGCAGGCGCGCGGGCGCCGAGAGCATCGTGCCGCCCACACCGCGGTGATAACCGCTGCCGTCCATGCGCTCGTGATGTGTCGCCGCGAGCAGACCGATGCGGCGCAGCGGCTCGGGCCGGTTGAAGATGCGTTCGACGTAGTACACGTGCAGTCGCATCCGCTCGAGGTCGCGGTCGTTGAGCGGGCCCGCCTTGTCCCACACGGTCGCGGGCACGCCGAAGCGTCCGACGTCGTGGATCAGCGCGGCGCGCCGAACGAGCGTCGCCTCGGGCGCCGCGATGCCCGCGCGCTCGGCCGCGGTCGTGACGAGCTGCGCGGTGCCGGCGGCGTGGCCCGCGAAGTACGGGCAGCGCAGGTCGCAGAAGTCGCCGATCGCGGCGAGCGCGTCGTCGAGCGCGTCGTCGGTGAGCGCCGGACGGTCGACGGGCGCGGCATCGAGCAGCGCGTCGACCGTGTCGTCGTCGATGCCCGCGAAGAGCGACGTCGCGTCGCGCTCGACCGCCTCGACGACCTCAGGGTCGAAGTGCGTGCCCCGCCGTGATCGGGTCATGTCGACCGCGTCGTCGACGCTCGCAGTGCGCTGGAACACCTCGCACGCCTCGGCGACGTGCGAGATGCGCGCCGCGAGCGACACGCCGTCGCCCTTGAGGTGCGCGGGCACGCCCTTGCCGTCCCAGCGCGCGTACGACTGCTCGAGACCCGCTTGCACGTCGGCCCCGAGCCCGAGCCGCTGTGCGAGGGTGCCCGCGGCCGAGCAGTGGTTCGCCATCTGTTGCGCGACGGTGCGTCCTCCCGTGGCCATGAGCGTCGCCGCGGTGCGCGCCCGGTTCAGCGGCGATCTGCCCGCGCCCGCGCGTCCGAGCATGAACCTCATCGCCGGTATCCCGGCGAGGTCGACGTGGATCGCACGCTCGCGGAAGTCGATGTCGTCGCCGAAGACGAGCGCCGACTCGTTGCCGTAGATCGGACAGCCGACGTACGTGAGGATGCTCACGTCGTAGAGCGTCGCCAGGTCCGATGGCCCGAGACCGAGGCGCTCGCCGATCCGCATGCCCAGCCGCGCCGCGCGCAGCATGTGCTCCGACGGTTGACCGAGGCCGAGATCGGTGGCGAGCGACAGCGCGATCAGTAGGTCTGTCGTGCGTACGCCGGAGTCCGACACGCGCCAACCCTATGGCGCGGTCGTGACGTCAACGGGCGAGCGACTCCGTCGTCGGATCGATCGTCGCGCGCACCTCGAGCACCGCATCGATCGGGAACCCGCCGCAGCGCGCGTGCTCCTCGATGACGTTCGGGTCCGATGCGCGGTAGACGCACGTGATCTTGTCGTCGCTGACGTAGCTGTGCACCCACTGGATCTCGGGACCGAGGTCGCGCAGCACCGCGTTCGACTGGGCCGTGATCGCGGCGAGCGCCGCCGCGTCCATCTGCCCCGCGCCCGGAACCGTGCGCTCGATGACATAGGTCTTCACCGTGTTCTCCCTTCAGATTCAGTAGTTGAAGACGAGCGCGCCGCCGGCGGTGAACTCGTAGACGGCGGGCATGCCCTTGATCTCGCTGTTCGGGACCCACTCCGCGTCGTGCAGGTCGCGCGTCTTCACGCACACGGGACACGCGTAGAACCGTCCGCCCTTCGCCTCGTACTCGTCGTGCAGCGCGGCGACCGACGGCGCGTCGGGGATGTCGATCGCGTCGACGAAGCCCTTCGTCGCGATGTGGATCGCGTCCTTCGTGAGGAACATCAGCGCCTGCTTGCCCGCGCGCACGGCTTCCACGCCGACGAGGTACGCGATGAGGACGCTCTCGGGATCCTCGTCGCCGTGATTCAGGCAGACGAGGACCTTTTCGTCGGGTGCGGTGATCATGAGTCCTGCTCCTTGTGATCGGTGATGTGCGGTTGGGGCCAGAAACCCGTGCAGAGCAACGACAGGCGCGCGATGCGTCCGCTCGGGCCGAGATGTGCGCTCGCGTACTGCTCGACGACCATCGCCCGCGCACCGAAGCGTCCGCCCTGCACCCGCACGCGCCAGCGCAGCTGCAGGAGGTCGCCGATCCGGCCGACGGATGCGTCGGCGACCTCGAGCTCCTCGACGTCGCCGAACCAGCGTTCGAAGGCGGCCCGGACGCCGGCCGTGTCGTGCCATTCGTCGTAGCCGCGCGGCAGGAGCGCCGACAGCTTCGCGTCGGGCTCGAAGGCGTCGGCGATCCCGTCGAAGTCGTGGGCGGCGAGGGCGGTGAGCAGCGCGTCGGCGGGGGCCAGGCTCGCGGTGGTCGTGGTCATGGTGCTGTTGTACGGCGGGACCGCCCGCCCGCACATCGGGTGTTCACCGGATAGTGGGCTCGCACCGACGCCGCGCCGTCGTCAAAGATCGAGGAATGGAACCCATCAGGATCGGATGGCTGGGGTCGGCGCTCGACGGGCCCGGCGGGGGCTACGACAAGATCCACCGGCTCGCGTTCGACGACGCCGTCGAGTCCGGGCTGCTCGACCGGCCCTACGAGTTCGTCCTGCATCCCGAGAACGGGTTGCCGCAGGGCTCGGCGAAGAACGCGACCGACGGCTTCCGGTTCCTCGTCGACGAGGGCTGCATCGGTGTCGCGGGCGCGTACAGCTCCGACAACGCGATCACCGTCGGGCCGCTCGCGAACGCGCTCGAGGTCCCGCTCATCAGCTGGTGCGGCACCGAGCGGCTGCGCGGCGAGTACTGCTTCCGGCTCGGCAACGGCGACGTCGGCGGCGACGCCGCGCTCGTCGTCGCGTGGCTGAAGCAACACGGTCACGAACGGGTCGCGGTGCTGAGCGAGATCTCGCCGAACGGCGAGGAGTACTTCCGCTTCTTCCGACAGGAGTGCCGGCGGCGCGGTGTGCGCATCGGCGCGGTCGAGACCGTGAGCCAGAGTCCCGATCGGCTCGCCGACAACCTCGACAACCTGCGCCAGGCGAACCCCGACGCGCTCGTCTACATGGGCTACGGCATGCTCGCCGCGAAGGGGCTCCTGCGCGCCGCGCTCGACGAGCTCGCGTGGGACCCGCCGCGCATCATGGGTACCGCGTTCATGTTCTATCTGATGGGTTTCGACAAGTTCGAGGGTTGGGTCGGCGTCGACCAGCTCGACCTGCGCAACCCGTTGACGCGCAAGTTCCACGATCGCTACGTCGCGCGCTACGACAGCGAGCCTCCGCTCTGGCCGAACGCGGTCCCGGTGCTCGCGTACGACACTGCGCGCGTGCTCGTCGAGGGCCTCTTCCGCGCGCCGATCCTCTCGGGTCCGGGACTGAAGGCGGGACTCGAGACGATCCGGTTCATGCCGAGCACGACCGGCGCCGCGCAGACACACATCGCGTGCTCGCCGTACGAGCACGGCATGTTCCGCGGCGACTGGCTGCTCTACGGACGCGTCGCGAACGGCAAGCTCGAATTCGAAGGCCTCTTCGAGCCGTGGGAGTGAGCACGTGACCTGCGGAACCACGCTCGACGAGCTCGGCTTCTACACGCTCGCCGGACAACCCCGCACGTCGCGCGACCTCCTCGACGAGGTGCGCGACGGCGAGTCGCTCGGGCTCGGCACCGCGTTCATCTCGGAGCGCTTCAACAAGAAGGAAGCCGCGACGTTGAGCGGCGCGGCGGCGGCCGTGAGCGAACGCATCCGCATCGAGACCGCGGCGACGAACCACAACACGCGCCATCCGATGGTGACGGCCGGCTTCGCGCGCACGATGCAGAGCCTCACCGGCGGCCGGTTCGTGCTCGGCATCGGTCGTGGCATCCGGCCGCTCCAGGACGCGTACGGCATGAGCCACGTCACGACCGCGCAGCTCGAAGACTTCGCGAACCTCATGCGCCGGCTCTTCCGCGGCGAGGTGATCTTCGGTCACGACGGACCCGCGGGGAAGTTTCCGGTGCTGCACCTCGACTCGACGCTCGACGAGCACCTGCCGATGAGCCTCGTCGCGTTCGGGCCGGAGTCGCTCGCGCTCGGCGGCCGCGTGTTCGACGACGTCGTGCTGCACACGTACTTCACCGACGAGACGACGCAACGCTGCGTGCGGACGGTGAAGCGTGCGGCCGAGCAGGCGGGCCGCGATCCCGCGTCGGTACGCGTGTGGTCGTGCTTCGCGACCGTCGGCGATCACCTGCCCGAGGACGCGCGCCTCAAGAAGACGGTCGGTCGGCTGGGCACCTACCTCCAGGGCTACGGCGATCTCCTCGTGCGCACCAACGGATGGGATCACGCGGTGCTCGAGCGGTTCCTCGCCGACGACGTCGTGAAGCGCGTCCCCGGGCTCGACATGACCGCGACGACCGGGCAGCTCGAGCACGTCGCGACGTTGATCCCCGACGAGTGGCTGGCACCGAGCGCGACGGGTTCAGCCGAGCAGTGCGCGGCCGCGGTGCGCGGGCAGCTCGCGCTCGGGTGCGACGGCGTGATCCTGCACGGCTGCAGCCCCGCCGAGCTCCGCCCCGTCATCGCGGCGTACCGCGCGACGACGTCGGCCTGAGTCAGAGCCGGTTCAGAGCCGGTTCAGAGCCGGCTCCCGGCCAACGCCACCGCGCGGCGTCGCCGAACCGGCACAACGCTGCCCCCCGAACGGGGGTATTGCGCGTCACGGGTCCGTGCGGTCGAGCCGCGACGACCGTCGCACGGCATGATGAGGCGGTGACGGTTGCGAACCCGCCGCTCGACCCCACCGACGGTGCGGCCTCCGAGCATCTTGCGAACCTGCAGGCGCTGACCGACAGCTCGCTCACCCAGCTCGACGTCGACGACCTGTTGCGGGAGCTGTTGACGCGGGTGCGCGTGATCCTCGACGTCGACACCGCCGCGGTCCTGACGCTCCAACCGCAGTCCGACGCGCTCGTCGCTCGCGTCGCCCAGGGCATCGAGGACGAGGTGCGTCAGGGGGTGCGCGTGCCGCTCGGCGCCGGCTTCGCGGGGCGCGTCGCGGCGACGCGCGCGCCGGTCGTCCTCGACCACGTCGACGCGAGCACCGTCACGAACCCCATCCTCTGGGAAATGGGGATCGAGACGATGCTCGGCGTTCCGCTGCAGAGCGGGAACGAGCTCCTCGGCGTGCTGCACGTCGGCCGGCTCTCGAGGCGACCGTTCAGCGACCGCGAGGTCGAGCTCCTCCAGGTCGTCGCGGAGCGGGTCGCCGCCGCGATCCAGACCCGCCAGCTCAACATCGAACGCGCCGCGACGACGCTGCTCGAACGCAGCCTGCTCCCGTCGAGGCTGCCGGCGCCGCCCGGGTTGCGCGTCGCGACTCGCTTCGCGGCCGCCGAGGAGTACACGGTCGGCGGCGACTGGTACGACCTGTTCGAGCTGCCGTCGGGACAGCTCTGGGTCATCGTCGGCGACGTCGCCGGACACGGTCTCGGCGCCGCGGTCACGATGGGTCGGATCCGGAGCGCGCTGCGCGCGTACACGATGCTCGACATCCCGCCCGAGCGTGCGCTCGACCTCGTCGACCGCAAGGTTCGGCACTTCGAGATCGGCACGATCGCGACCGTGCTGTGCGCGGCGCTCGATCCGCCGTACGACTCGATGCGGCTCGCGGTCGCCGGGCACCTTCCACCCGTGCTCGCGGCGCCCGGCCGTCCGGCCGAGCTCGTCGACACGATCATCAGCGCGCCGATCGGCACGCCGTGGAGCATCGAGCGGAGCTCGACGACGATCCCGATCGAGCGCGGTTCCGTCGTCGCGTTCTATACCGACGGTCTCGTCGAACGGCGGGGCGAGGTCCTCGACGTCGGCATGGAGCGACTCCGGCGGGCGACGAAACCGGGTCCTCCCGAGGAGGTCGCGCGCGACATCATGCACCGGCTCATCGGCAGCACCGTCACGCGCGACGACGTGGCGCTCGTCGTCATGCAACGGGAGTAGTCGATCGCACGCCGCGGCGCGCGGAGGTTATGGCGCCTGGTACGTCCGGCAGGGTTCGTTGCGCAGGCTCGGGCACGCGGGCAGTCCGGCCGGCACGGCGACGTTCGGGACGACCGGCAGCACGAGCGACGACGGCATCGTCTTCGAGAACGCGATGCCGATCGTCGACGTCTTGGCGGTCGGGAGGGTCTGCGCGAACGCCCAGATCGGCTGGGTGCCGTTCGGCGCCGCGATCGTCACTCGGATGCGCGAGCCCGCGCGGTACGCGTGCCCCTCGTAGTAGAGCGGGATCGCGACCTGCACGAACTTTCCGTGCGGCATCGGCGCGGCGTCGGCCTTGGTGAACGTCGGGATCGGCTGGAGCTTGCTGCTGCGCTGCTTGAACATGTTGTTCGTGTTCGTCGACAGCTTGCGTTCGCTCGCGCGGAGCCAACCGTTCTGGACGAACGTCTCCTTGCCGTCGGGACGCACCTCGCTGATCGTCGCCTGGAGGTCGACGTCCGGCGTCGACGACTTCACCCAGACGTACACGGCGCCCGAGCCGACGACGACCGCGTTCTGCGTGAGCGGCGCGGAGACGTACGACACCGCGGTGCCGGCCGGGTTCTGCTGCCAGTTCCACGACCACTGCGACGCGTTGCCCCACAGTCCGCCGGTCCCGGTGTTCGCACCGAAGTCGTTGGCGGGCAGCGCGGTCGCGTCCGCGGTGAACGAGTCGTTCCCTGCCGTCTTCGACTTCGCGGCGTTGAGCGAGCCGTTCGGTCCGAGGAACCACGTGCGCGCGGTCGTACCGGGGACGGGCAGCGCGGCGAAGCTCTGCTCGAAGGTGGGGTAGGGGTCACCTGCGGCCTGCGTGCCCGTGGGCGACGCGCCCGCGCCGTTCTCGAACAGCACGCGCACGGGCGCGAGCGCCTCGAAGGCCTTGAGCGCGCCGCTGTAGGTCAGCTTCGTCTGGATCGGATCGGCCGGCAGCGTCGCGAGGTCGGTCGACGGGAGACCCATCGCGACCTGGAAGATCACGGGCGCTGCGGCCTGCACCACCGCCGAGTTCACGAGCGGCGCTTGGTGCGCGACGAACAATTCGAGGAAGTCGTACCAGCGGTTGAACGTCGCGGGATCGAGCGAGTCGATGTGCGCGCCGTTCGTGAACGTGAACCACTTCTCGCTGGTGCCGGTGAAGTGCCGGGCGAGCTCGGGGCAGTGACCGCCGGTCTGCTCGTCCTCGAACTGGCAGGCGAGGAACGTCGGCACGTTGATCTTGTGTACGAAGGTGACCGGGTCGAGCGCGTCCGCGACCGACGGTGTGTAGTGCGAATTGGCGGTGATCTTCGCCATCAGGTCCGCGGCCTCGGGGTGCAGCGCCTGGTTCGCCGCGCACACCGTGTCGCCCGACTGGATCTGTTGCCAGGCCCACGGCTGCCCCGTGGTCGGGCTCGCGGGTTGCGCCTCGTTCTGACGGTCCTGCGCCCACGCGACCGCGAAGCCGGTGTTGAGATCGCCGCCGGGATACAGCGTGGTCGCGGTGGCGTCGAGCACCGAGAGCGGTGCGATCGCCTCGAGGTCGGGCGGGTTGGTCGCGGCCGTGAAGAGCTGGCTGATGCCTCCGTAGGAGATGCCCATCATGCCGACCTTGTGGGCCTTCACCCACGGCTGCCGCGCGATCGTCTCGATCACGTCGTAGCCGTCGAGGCTCTGCAGCGGCTCGAAGAAGTCGAACGCGCCGCCCGAGCAACCGGTGCCGCGCATGTTCACGTCGACGACCGCGAAGCCCATCAGGTTGGCGAGGATCGCGATGCCGCTCGTCGGGCCCGCGGGGTTGGCGTACCCGTAGCCGGAGTACTCGATCAGCGTGGGGTAGGGCGGCGTGAAGTCGGCGTTGGTCGACGGCGGGTCGATGCCCGGCGGCACACCGGGCTCACCCGCGGGGCTCGTCGGCGGGTGGACGTCGATCGCGAGCTGCGTGCCGTCACGGGTGGTGAGGTACTGGTAGCCGTTGTCGGTGATCGTCTGGTTGTAGACGGACGCATCCCACGGCGCGGCGCGGTTCGTGTGCACGGCCAGCGCGGGGGAGTCGGCGCCGCCGGAGCGGACGTGGTAGCCGGGTCCCGGCTTCACCTTCCGGAACAGCGAACCGCCGAGCGAGTTCGCGGTCTGCGTCGCGACCGTGTGGCCCTTGGCGTCGATCAGCGCCACCGACGCCGCCGGTGCGAGCCCGGTGACGTCCACCTGCTCCGCGCTGCCGGCCGCCTTGAAGGTCGGCGTCGCCGCCGCCGAGGTCGTCGCCGTGGTCATCGATCCGACGGCGAACCCGACACACAACACCATCGTGAGCACCGGCGCGCTCCACCGGACGCTCGGTCGCGTCTTCGACATTCCGTCCCGCCTCCCTCGACGCGTTGACCGCGCTCGGACGAAGGCCGCGCGACCTCGTCCCGCGGCGGGCGCCCATCTACCCATCGGTAACGACGACTAATCAACCTCGTTGCGTGGGTCGCGCGCCAGTCGGCGCCGCCGCGCGGGCCGGGTTCGGCCCGATTCAGCGGATCAGCTGCGGCTGGGCGAAGGCGAGCAGCGCGGCCCGATCCTCGGGCAGCACGAAGCCCTGCTGGATGACGCGCTCGGCGTCGGCGTCGTACTGCGCGGTGTACCGCGCGCGCGACGGATAGAGCTGGGCGAGGCGCGCGCTCGTGAACGGCTTCGTCGAACCGAGCAGGAGACAGATCGTCGACTGCTTCGGACCCGGCGCGCCGGAGAGCGCGGCCACCGGCACGTCGACCGGAGGGGTGCGGATCCCGCCGCGCGCGATGCCGTCGGCGGTGCGCTTCACCGTCGGGGACGCACCCGGCGCGACGTTGATGCGTGGCGCGATGCGCGGCGGGGTGCCGTCGACGAGCCAGGTACCGAGCGCGCGCAGCGCGGCCTTGGCCACGAGGTGCATCGGTCCGTCGTTGATCGGCACGCCGCAGTCGATGTACTTCGACGACGCGCCGACCAGGTGCACGTCGGCGTGCGCGGTGCCCGCGACCTCCCACAGCCGGAACCGGTCGGTATCGGGCTGACGCGCCGCGTACGAGTCGAGGATGCTTGCGACGTCGGTCTCGGTCTGGATGTCCATCACCGGCGCCGACTGGTCGGTGCGGAAGATCGCGGAGCCGCCGGAGAGCGACCCCGCGATGTCGGCGTACTTGCCCGGCGCGACGAGCGGGAGGCCGACCGCGCCGCGGCTGTGCACGAAGAAGCCGTCGAACGCGTGCGTGAGCGGTTGCACACCGTCGTAGTACGTGACGAGCGCGAAGGCCGACTGCGACTCACCCGCGGCGACGATCCGCTGCGCGTGCAGTCCGCCGAGCCCGGCGCCGGTCCGCAGTGCGCGCGCGACCTGGGTGAAGATGTCGAACGCGTAGCCGTCGCCCGGGTGCACGAGTGAGCGGTACCGCGCGGGGTCGATCTTCTTCAGACCCTTGCCCGCGGCGTCGTTGCCGGGCACGTTCACCGACACGAGCACGGGTCCGCCCTCGACGCCGATGCGCTGCGCCGACACGCCGACCCATACGTCGCCGGCGCGCACGATCTCCTCTCGGAGGCTCACCCAGTCGGGGTCCGCGTCGGCGCCGCCGCTGACGTTCAGCCATTCGACGATCACGGTGCCGCTGAACTTCTTCGGGTCCTTGGGCGCGCGCACCAAGACGCGCGTCCGGTACGGCGCGGACGCCGCGGGCGCGAACGCCCAGCGACCGTCGTGCGCGAGCGGGCCGATCGCGCGGTACGACGTCGCGGTTCCGGCGGCGGCGTACTCGGTCTGTACGTAGCCGATGCTCGCCATGTCCTCGGGCGTGGCTGCCGCGATGTACGGGCCGCGGCCTCCGGTGAGCTCGGTGTCGAGGTTCGCGGCGGGGCCCGCCGGACGGGCGGTGGTCGACGGCGCCGCGGCCGTCGACGCGGTCGACCCGTTCGCCGTGGTCGTGGCGGTCGATTTCGAGTGCGAGCTGCTCGAGCACGCGCTCGCGAGGAGCACGACACCGAGGATCGCGGCGGCCGGGAGGGTCCGGCTGCGGACGGTGCGCGCAGCTGATGTCACAGCGCCTCCCCGGGTCGCGCGAGTGAGCAGAGCGGGACGGAGCGTAATTCCAGAACGTCGTTCTCGCTCCGAGCCGTGACGCGGGAGGCGCCGGCTGGCACCGGACGCCCCCCGCCGTCAACGGGTCTTGCTCGCACGAGCTAGGCGACCGATGCGCCGCCGATCCCGAAGGTCACCTGCTTGAGCCCGGTGCCCGCGCACAGCGCGAAGCCGTCGGTGCTGCCGAGACTGAACACGCCGTTGATCCAGCTCGCGTGGCCGGTATCACCGCCGGTGAAGTCCTGGTTCGCTCCCGACACGTTGATGTGGGTGGTGCCGTACGTCTGGCCGATCTGGAACTGGCCGTACGACGAGCCCCACGGGCCCTGTCCCGTCACCGCGTACTCGGTGCCGTTGACCTGTGACACCGAGAGCACCGACGCCGCGATCGTCTTCGCGCCGACGGTCTGCAGAGGCCCGAACTTGTAGCCCTTCGGCGCCTTCCACGCGATCGTGAGGGAGCCCGAATCGCCGGCCAGACCGAGCAGCGCGGTGCAGTTCGTGCCGCCCGACGACGTCAGTGTGCCGGTGAGCGTTCCGGAGAAGACCGACCCACCCCCGTTGACCGTCGAGGACGTACACCCCGCGACCGCGCCCTTGACGGTCGTCGTCAGGGCGCCCGTCGTGGCGGCGCTCAGAGTAAGTGGGGTCGAGAATTTCAGCGTGCCGGTGACGGTGTCGCACGCGACCGACGCGTTCGAGACATCAACATTCGTTGTCGACGCGCCCGCGGGCACCGCCGCGGCCAACGTTCCCCCGACGAGCGCGACCGCGGCCGCGCCGACGAGCATCCGACGAAAGCTCTTCACGGTTTCACTTCTCCTCTGTCGAAACATTCACGAGGTGAACCGCAACATCCGGCGCGTCGGATACGCGGATACGGCGCGAAAACGGTGAGCCCCGCCCACCGAGAACCGGCCCGTCCCCCCTTCCGTCCCCAGCCGATCTCGCCGCTGAGCGAGAACATTGCCACCGTCGGACGAGAGTCGCAATCTCTTCATATGGAGGAGCACTCTCGAAACGCGCTGAACCAGGCTCTCGCACCTCCGGAGTGGCTCCGAGGTGGCGGCCTCAGCCGCCGAGACCGCGCAGGCAGAAGTTCCAGGTCTCGTCGGCGCTGAAGCGACTCGTGTCGTCGTCGACGAGGCGGTTGCTGAACCAGCTGTAGATCACGGTCGACTGCACGAAGGCGGCGGCGCGGCGACTGTCGGAGACGTGCACGACCCCCGCGGCGGTCGCTTCGTCGATGAGCTCGCGCAGCAACTTCGAAGACGGCGCGAGCGACGTGCGCACGCGCTCGCTGTAGTTGCCCGCGAGCCGCATCGAGAACTCGGAGATCGCACGGCGGTTGTGCCGCCCGCGCTTACGCGGCGTCTCGCCGGGATCGCACCAGTCGTGCAGCCGCGTCGCGAACACGTGCAGCCGTTCGAGTGGGTCTTCTTCGGCTTCTACGGCGGCACGGATGTCGTCGTCGGCTTCGCGCACGGTCTCCTCGAAGAGCGCGAGCACCAGCTCGTCCTTGCCTTCGAAGTACTCGTAGAACCCGCGCAGCGACTGCTTCGACCGCTCGACGACTTCCTGGATCGTGAACTCGGTCGAGCCGCGTTCGTCGATGAGCTCGAAGGCCGCGTCGAGGAAGCGCTGGACGCGCAGCTCGGCGCGCGAGCGGGCGGCGTCGAGGCTGCGCGACACCGCCCGTTGCCGCCACTCGGGCTGGTCGGAGGCCGCTTCGGGGTCGCGTGGTTCCACGTCGTGAGAATACCGTTCGCGATTCAGGCTCGCCCAAACGGCAGAACGCCCTACACAATTGTCGAGAGAGCCGTTCTCCGCTACGGTCGCCGATACCATGGAAGAGGGGGGCGAGCATGAATGGTGGAGGCCGCGGCCCGCACCGGTGGAGACCGTTCGGCGGCTCCCAGCAGTCGGGGATCGGCCGGGAGCTCGGCGCCGACCGGCTGCTCGAGCACCCGCAGCTCGAGACCGTGTCGTGGTCGGCGGGCCGGCCCTAGCGACCCTCGAGCGCGCTCGCGTGGACGCGTCGGACGACGACCTGCGCGCGGAGCTGCGCGGGTGGCTCGCGCAGCATCCGCCGCCGCGCGTCGAAACCGCGACGACGCGCGCGGAGGCCGAGGAGTTGCGCGCGTGGCAAGCCGCGCTGCATCACGACCGTTGGGTCGGGATCCACTGGCCGGTCGAGTACGGCGGTCGGGCCGCGTCGGTCACGCAGGTCGCGGCGTACAACGGGGAGCTCGCGCGGGCCGGCGCGCCGCCACTGCTCGGGCGGGCCGGGGTGACGCTCGTCGGGCCGACGCTCATGGCGCACGGGACCGAGACGCAGCGAGCGCGCTGGTTGCAGCGGATCCTGTCCGCCGCCGACGTGTGGTGCCAGCTCTTCAGTGAGCCCGACGCGGGCAGCGACCTCTCGTCGCTCACGACGCGCGCCGAGCGGCGCAACGGTGTGTACCGCGTCACCGGCCGCAAGGTCTGGTCGTCGTACGCGGTGTTCGCCGACCTCGGGATCGCGCTCGTCCGCACCGATCGCGACGCGAAGCCGACCCGGGGCATCTCGATGCTCGCGATTCCCATGGACGCGCCCGGTGTCGAGGTGCGCCCGCTGCGCCAGATCACCGGCGACGAGGAGTTCTGCGAGGTGGTCCTCGACGATGTCGAGGTGCCGGTCGACCACCTCATCGGTCCGGAGCACGACGGTTGGCGCGTCGCGAACACGACGCTCGCCAACGAACGCGGGGCGTCCTTCATCTGGCGCGAGCAGGTGCTCCAAGAGCTCGCGGCCCGCGCGCTCGCGCGTGAGTGCGCGGGCCGCGGCCTCGCCACCGATCCCGGTGTCCGGCAGCGTCTCGCGCAGGCGTGGATCAACGCGGAAGTGTTCCGGCTGCACAACGCGCGCACGCTCGATCGGCTCGCGCGCGGCGAGGAGCTCGGATCCGAATCGAGCCTCGTGAAGCTGTTCTGGGCGGCGACGAGCCAGCAGCTCGCGGAGACCGCGGTCGCGCTGCTCGGCGAGGACACGCTGCTCGCCAGGAACGAGTGGGGGCGCGCCCTGCTGTCGACGCGCGCGAACTCGATCATGGGCGGCACGAGCGAGATCCAGCGCAACGTCGTCGGCGAGCGATTGCTCGGTCTCCCGCGGGAGCTGCGCTAGATGAGCGTGCGCGTCGACCCACTCGACCTCGTCGACCCCGCGCGCTATGCGCAGCGCGGCTACCCGCACGCGCTCTGGACGCAGCTCCGCGCCGAAGCGCCCGTCGCGTACATCGAGGCGCCCGGGTACCGCCCGTTCTGGGCGGTGACGAAGCACGCCGACATCGTGAAGGTCGCGTCGCAGCCCGAGCGGTTCTCGAGCGCGCAGGGCATCACGCTCGCGCGCGAGGGCGCGCCGCCGATCCCGCCCTCGGAGATCCTCGTGCTGCTCGATCCGCCCAAGCACGGCCCGGTTCGGCGGCTCGTCAGCCGTCGGTTCACGCCGCGCGCGGTGCGCGAGCGGCGCGACGACGTCGAGCGCATCGCCGTCGACGTGCTCGACGCGGCCGGAACGGAAGCGTGCGGTGACTTCGTCGAGCGCGTTGCTGCGCCTTTCCCGCTCGGTGTGATCGCGTGGATCCTGGGCGTGCCGAGTGCCGATTGGCAGCTGCTGTTCCGGTGGACCAACGAGATCATCGGCAAGGACGACCCCGAGTACCGGCGCGAGGGCGAGTCGCCGGGGCAGACGATCAAGCGCGCGCGCGGCGAGCTGCACGCGTATCTCGTGCGGCTGATCGACGAACGCCGCCACGCGCCGCGCGACGACCTCGTCAGCGAGTTGCTCCGCGGGGTCGTGAACGGCGAGCCGCTCTCGCCCGACCAACTGCTCGCGTACTGCGAGCTGTTCGTCGAGGCCGG